>CAIODK010000057.1 GCA_903856995.1 uncultured Burkholderiales bacterium | reverse complement strand
TCAAAAATCACAATCGGCGGGTTCTTCAGCAAGGTGCGTGCAATCGCCACACGCTGCTTTTCGCCCCCCGACAATTTCAAACCGCGCTCGCCCACCATGGTGTCGTAGCCCTTGGGTGTGGCAGAAATGAAGTCATGGATGTGCGCCGCACGCGCCGCTTGCTCTACCTCAGCCTCGGTCGCATCGGTGCGGCCGTAGGCGATGTTGTAGCGCACGGTGTCGTTGAACAGTACCGTGTCTTGCGGCACGATGCCCATGGCGCGGCGCACGCTGCTTTGCGTGACGTGGCGAATGTTTTGACCATCGATGGTGATGGCGCCCGAGCCCACGTCATAAAAACGGAACAACAGACGCGCCAGCGTGGACTTACCTGAGCCAGAAGGCCCCACCACGGCCACTGTTTTTCCTGCAGGAATTTCAAAACTGATGCCGTGCAGGATAGGTCGCGCCGCCTCATAAGCGAACACCACCGATTCAAACCTCACGGTGGGCGGGCCACCCAGATGCAAGCTGGCGGCGCTCGGGGCATCGGCGACTTCGCGCTCTTTCTCGAGCAGGGTGAACATGCGGTCCAGATCGGTCAGGCTTTGCTTGATCTCGCGGTACAGAACGCCCAAGAAATTCAGCGGAATGTAGAGTTGAATCATGAAGGCGTTGATCATCACCAAGTCGCCCAAGGTCATGCGCCCATCCACCACCCCTTGGGTGGCCCGCCACAGCATGCCCACCAAGGCGACGGCAATGATGAGCTGTTGCCCAGTGTTCAACAGCGACAACGATGTTTGAGCCTTGAGGCGTGCGCGACGCAGGGCCTCAAGGCTTTTGTCGTAACGGCTCGCTTCGAAGGCTTCGTTGTTGAAGTATTTGACGGTTTCGTAGTTCAACAACGAGTCCACCGCTTTGGTGTGTGCGGCGGAATCAAACTCGTTGGCGAGTCGGCGGTATTGCGTGCGCCACTCGGTGACGGTGATGGTGAACACGATATACAGCGCCAGCGCCACCAGCGTGATGCCCGCGAACCAGACATCAAACTTGACCGCCAAGATGCTCAGCACCAAGGCCACCTCAAGCAGCGTGGGAACCACGCTGTAGAGCGAATACGAGATGAGCGACTCAATCCCACGCACCCCACGTTCAATGTCGCGTGTCATGCCGCCGGTTTGACGCTCCAAGTGAAAGCGCAAACTCAGCTCATGCAAATGCTGAAACGTCTCTAACGCGATCTGCCGTGCAGCCCCTTGCGTGGCTTTGGCGAACACCAACTCACGCAGCTCGGTAAAGGCGGACGCCGACAAACGCAATGCACCGTAGACCATCAACAGCGACACCGGCACCACCAACACCAGCAGTGGATCGTTCGGCTTGAGTGACATGGCGTCGATCAACTCCTTCAGCAGAAGGGGAACGCTCACGTTGGCCAGCTTGGCGCCCACCATGAAGCTCAATGCCGCGATCACCCGATATTTGTATTGCCACAAATACGGGAAGAGTCGTTTCAGGGTTTCGCTATCGGGGCGTTGTTTGGCGGCTTGCCCATCGGGTAAGGGCGCAGAAGAATGAGCGTGATGACGCATGTTGCACAATGCCAAAAAGTAATTCTTCGATTGTGCCTATGTCCCATACCCCTAACCCACACGCTGTTCCTTTGCCCACCGACCAAGAGTTGGTCCTCAAAGTCATCCCGATGCCCGCCGATTGCAACCAAAGCGGCGATATTTTTGGTGGCTGGGTGATGGCCCAGGTTGACTTGGCCGGTTCCGTGCTGCCTGTGCGCTATGTGCGAGGGCGCATGGCCACCGTGGCAGTGAATGAATTCATCTTCAAACACCCCGTGAAAGTGGGCGATATTTTGAGCTTTTTCTCACGTGTGCAACGCATTGGCAATACCTCCATCAGCGTGAAGGTAGAAGTATTTTCCGAGCGTCTCAGCGCGCAAGGCGAATACATGAAGGTGACTGAAGCCACACTCACCTACGTGGCGATTGATGAAGCGGGTAAGCCCCGTGTCATAACGAAAAATTAAGCATTAAGACACGATGTAGGCGCCGGTGCCCGTCGACATCAACATGCCATCCGGCCCACAGAATTCCATGCGCGATGTGCCAACGCGCGTGCCCACACGCAACGCACGGGCATGGATGGTGAAATATTCACCAATGCCGGGGCGCAGATAGTCCACGCGCAAATCAATCGTCCCCAATTTCGCAAAGCGCTCTAAGCGCACTTGCGGCGACTCTTTCATGTGCTTGCTGGCCAAACAAGCCATGACCGCCGCGCTCCCTATGGCGTCCAGCACCGCGCTGATGACGCCACCATGAATGCGGTTGTAGGCATAGTGACCCACCAAATCAGGCCGCATTTCAATGCGCGCTTCCACCTCGTCGGGCGTGACGCTCACCAACTTCAACCCCAGCAATCGGTTGAAAACAATTTTTTCTTCGTAGATTTGACGAAACTCTTCGAGGTATTCAGCTTCGAAAACAACGGGGCTTGTGGGGTGGTGTTGCATGCCGTACGCCGCTCAGAGCTTGGTGAAGTCGGGTTTGCGTTTTTCCATGAACGCACTGAACGCTTCTTTGGCCGCAGGCTCTTTCAACATACGGCCAAACAGGACAGCTTCTTCGTTCATTTGCTTTTGCACCATTTGGGCTTGGCCCATTTTCATGAGGCGCTTGGTTTCCAGCAAAGAGGACAAAGGTTTGGCTGCCAGCTTGCGTGCTTGCGCTTGCGTATAACTATTGACTTCGGTGGGTGGCAACACGCGGTTGACCAACCCCACCTCCAGTGCGGCCTCTGCCATGAAGGGCTCACCCAACAACAAGGCTTCAGCAGCGCGGTGGTAACCCATCATTTGAGGTGCCAACAAACTCGAAGCTGCTTCTGGGCACACCCCAAGGTTCACAAACGGCATGACAAACGCCGCGTTGTCACCGGCGTACACCAAGTCGCAATGGAACAGTAAGGTTGTACCAACGCCCACCGCGGGGCCTGCCACCGCCGCCAGTACGGGCTTCGGGAAAGCAGCGATATTGCGCAGCAAACGGAACACGGGCGCGTCCAGCGTGGCAGGGGGGTTGTCCAAAAAGTCAGCAATGTCATTGCCAGCACAGAACACCGCTTCATGACCTTGGAACACCAACACGCGCACAGTTGCATCGTGTTCGGCTTGCTCCACTGCATCGGCCAAGGCGGTGTACATGGCTGCAGTCAGTGAGTTTTTTTTGTCGACGCGGTTAAACGTCAGGGTCATCACACCGTTGTCGATGTGACTCAAAATTTCTGTCATGGATTTCCTCTTTGTTTACTGCGCGCGCAGCCAAACTTGTGTCCGGTAAAACGGACCGATATAACCGCGAACTTGCAGCTTTTGACCGTCCTCTTTCGGGACCATTTTGACGGTGTATTCCTTGCCGTTTTCTGGGTCCAATATCTTGCCGCCGCCAGCCCATAAAAACTCAGTCAGGGGCTCAACCTTGACGCCTCGGATGATTTCCATGCCAACGATGGTTTGGTCCTTGCGGTCATCCTTGCAGTCTTCACAGGTCTTCTTGGCAGTCGGGTCATTGCGCAAGGACTTGACCACACGACCGCTCAAGACGCCCCCTTGGTCCACGATTTTGATTTCGGCTTTGGTCTCACCCGTCTTGTCGTCGATGTTGTGCCACGTCCCCACCGGCGTCATTTGCGCAAAGCTGCTGCCGGCAACCATCAAAAAGACCGAGAGGAGTGTTTTAAAGCATGGTGTATTTGTCATGGTGTGAATTTAACTGATTTCAAGATTTGGACATATCAAGCAAACACAGCCCCTGTTTCCATCAGCACACTAGCCCCTGCCCGTGCGGTCACCATGAGGGATGCAGTTTCTGGGAGCAGCTTGGCAAAGTAAAAGCGTGCGGTTTGCAACTTGGCTTTATAGAACGGATCGCGGCTGCCCTCAGCAATTTTTTGCAAAGCCACTTGTGCCATACGCGCCCAGAAGTAACCCAACACCAAATGCCCCGCCACCCGCAGGTAGTCCACGGCAGCAGCCCCCACCTCGTCGGCATTTTGTAGGGCCTTGTAACCGATCTCACCGGTGAACTGCGTCATCTGCTGACCCAACTTCGCGAGGGGGTTGATGAACTCGGCCATGTCGTCGTCGCCTTGTGTTTCAGCCACCAATGCGGCGATATGTGCTCCAAATTTTTTCAACGAAGCCCCGTCGTTGCCCAGCACCTTGCGCCCCAACAAGTCCAAGCTTTGGATCGTGTTCGTGCCTTCGTAGATCATGTTGATGCGGGCATCGCGCACGTATTGCTCCATGCCCCACTCGCGGATGAAGCCATGACCGCCAAACACCTGCATACAAGCTGAAGTTGCCGTCCACGCGTTGTCCGTGATGAAGGCTTTGACGATGGGCGTGAGCAAGGCCACTTGCTCAGCCGACTCGTTGCGCACCGCTACGTCAGGGTGACTCAACTCACGGTCAATCAACAGCGCGCAGTGCAGCGACAACGCGCGCCCACCTTCGGCATAGGCTTTGGCAGTGAGCAACATCTTGCGTACATCGGGGTGAACCAAAATGCTGTCAGCGGGTTTGCTGAGGTCTTTGACGCCGGTCAAGCTGCGCGATTGGATGCGGTCTTTGGCATAAGCCAAGGCGTTTTGATACGCCACCTCGGTCAAACCCAACGACTGCATGCCCACGCCAATGCGGGCGGCGTTCATCATCACAAACATGGCGGCCAAACCTTTGTTGGGCTGCCCCACCATCGTGCCCACCGCACCGTCGAGCACCATTTGGCAGGTGGCGTTGCCATGGATACCCATCTTGTGCTCGAGGCCACCGCAGTAAATGCCATTGCGCTCCCCCGCATGACCGTCGGCAGCAACGTGAAATTTGGGCACCACAAACAAGCTGATGCCTTTGCTCCCTGCGGGGGCATCGGGCAAGCGCGCCAACACCAAGTGAACAATGTTGCTCACCATGTCATGCTCACCCGCGCTGATGAAAATTTTGTTACCTGTGATGCGGTATGTGCCATCGGCTTGTGGCTCGGCCTTGGTGCGCAACAGCCCCAGGTCTGTGCCGCAATGCGACTCCGTCAAACACATGGTGCCGGTCCACTCACCGCTGGTGAGCTTGGGCAAGTACAACGCCTTTTGTTCATCTGTTCCGTGCGCGTGCAGGGCTTCGTAGGCGCCATGCGTGAGGCCAGGGTACATGGTCCAGGCTTGGTTGGCGCTGTTGAGCATTTCGTAAAAGCATTGGTTCACCACCAAGGGCAAGCCTTGCCCACCGAATGCGGGGTCAGCACTGAGCGCAGGCCAGCCCCCCGCCACGTACTGCGCATAGGCGGCCTTGAAGCCATCCGGTGTTTTGACTTCGTGCGTGTCACGGTTCAACGTGCAGCCTTGTTGATCCCCAATTTGGTTGAGCGGGAAAATGACTTCTGATGCGAACTTGCCGCCCTCTTCAAGCACGGCTGAAATGGTGTCCGCATCCATGTCCGTATGTTTGGGCATTTTTTTTAAATCGTCGGTGACGTTCAGGACTTCATGCAACACAAATTGCATATCGCGTAACGGAGGGGTATAGCTAGGCATGAAAAATCTCCTTATTTCTTGACTACTTTGGGACGCTTGGCGCTTACTCTCTCCAAGGGCGTGGCAACTGCTGCGCCATAACGCTGCAAAATGTTTTCAAACCCTTTGGCTGTGCGTGCCAGTGATTTGGAGGATCGCAAAAACCGTGCTTCATATTGCAGGGCCAAAATCAAACCGTGTAGCTCAAACACCATTTGCTCCGCGTCTGTATCTGCCGCCAAATGACCTTCGTCTCTCGCTTGCGTGACCGTGCGGTAGACCGCGGCCAACCACGTTTTGACCGAGCTGGCGAGCGCATCACGCACAGGGCCGGGGCGGTCGTCAAACTCGGCGGCCCCGCTGATATACAAACAGCCTGCATCAATTTCGGCAGAGGTGCGTTTGGTCCAGTTGTCAAACAATAGGCGCAGACGTGGCAAGCCTCGCTCAGCCGTCAAAATGGGCAGAAACACCTCAGCAGAGAACCGCGTGTGGTATTCACGAATCACCGAAATTTGTAATTCTTCACGCGAACCGAAATGAGCAAACACGCCGGACTTGCTCATGCGCGCCACCTCAGCCAAGGCCCCAATGCTCAAGCCTTCTAAGCCGATCTGCGTGGCGAGGCCTAGCGCAGCATCGATGATCGCGGCCTTGGTTTGCTGACCCTTCTGGGCAGCGCGGCTTTCGGTCGGTGCGTATTTGGAAGAAGCCATGGAACTCTTAAAAAGAACGATCGTGCTATTTTGCACGATTTTTGGACTTTAAACTTAGCAACCATGCAAGCCACCCGAATCATCGCTATCCGTCATGGGGAAACCCCTTGGAACGTCGACACCCGCATTCAGGGTCAACTCGACATTGGCCTCAACGACACGGGTCAATGGCAGGCGCAACGCGTGGGGCAAGCCTTGCGCGATGAAGCCATCACCGCGATTTACAGCAGCGATTTGGCACGCGCCTTTGAAACCGCACAAGCCATTGCACAAAGCAATGCACGCGCGGGCCAACTTCAGGTCGCGCCAAACACCGGCTTGCGCGAGCGCCACTTCGGACACTTGCAAGGCCAAACCTGGGCAGAGATTGAACAAGGCTGGCCCGAAGACGCCAGACTCTGGCGCGGCCGCGACCCACATTGGACACCTGTGGGTGGCGAATCATTGGTGGTGTTACGCGAACGGATTGCTGACTGTGTGAATGCGTTGGCCAGCCAACATACGGGCGAGCAAATTGTGCTGGTGGCACACGGCGGCGTGATGGATGCGCTGTACCGCCTAGCTACCCAACAAAGCCTTGATGCACCCCGCACATGGCACCTGGGCAACGCGGCGATCAACCGCTTGTTGTGGACCCCTCAGGGCCTGAGCCTCATCGGCTGGGGCGATGTATCACACTTTGACAATGCGCATGAGGCGCCGCGCGACGAAACCTCAACTTAGCGCCCGCCTTCGCCCACGCGTCACGCACCTTCAAAAACCCCATGCTGGCCCAATCATTAAGACGGTGGCTTTTCGCGCAATTCCTCGTGGCGGCGGGGCTGATCTATTGGCTCACAAGCAATTGGCATTGGCCCATTTGGGCTGCCGTGGCTGTGTACGTTCTTCTGTCATTTTCTATCGCGATTTTGATGGTGACACTGACCGCGCTGTGGTCTCGCGACTGGCGTGAACCCTCCCACCTGTGGTGGCGATCCTTGCTAGGGGAAATTCACGCAACCGCAGTGACTTATGCCCTGCGTCAACCTTGGGCCAACCAAGCGTCGGTTGTCGTCCTGCCTTTGGCCGACCAAGGTAGAACACCGGTGGTTTTGGTACATGGCTATTTTTGCAATCACGGCGTTTGGAGAGACATGGCCACCGCCTTGCGCGCGCATGGCCATGCTGTGATCGCGATCGATCTAGAACCGCTGGTGACTTCGATTGACAACTACGCACCCCACATTGAAGCTGCCGTGCAAGCCCTGCTGCAACACACCGGCGCGCCACGCGTGGCGCTAATAGGGCACAGCATGGGAGGTTTGGCTATTCGTGCATGGATGCGCGCCTATGGCACAAAGCATGTGGCGCAGGTCATCACATTAGGCACCCCTCATGTTGGCACCCAATTGGCAGAGGGCATGCGCGACATCAATGTGCAGCAAATGCGCTGGCAAAGTGCATGGCTGGCAGACCTAGCAGCGAGCGAAACAGCGGCCACACGCGCTTTGATACACATGACACTGACGCCACAAGACAGCATCGTCTATCCGCAACGCGCCCAAGTGTTACCCGGCATCACCGCCACGGTGTTCGAGGGCGTGGGCCACTTGCAAATGTGCATTCATCCAGCCGTCATCCACTGGGTCATCCACCAATTAGAAGGCTAGCCTAGGACCAGCCGCCCTCTGTTTTCGGAGGTGTCACGCCCAAGTGCCGATACGCAGCCAAGGTGGCAATGCGCCCACGCGGGGTGCGCTGCAAGAAGCCTTGCTGAATCAAATACGGTTCAATCACGTCTTCGATGGTGTCCCGCTCTTCGCCAATGCTGGCCGCGATGTTGTCCAACCCCACAGGGCCACCATCAAAGCGGTGGATCACTGCTTCGAGCAGTTTGCGGTCCATCAAGTCAAAGCCTTGTGGATCGACGTCCAACATGGCCAAAGCCTTTTGGGCGATCTCTTCGGTGATGCGGCCCGTGCCTTTCACATCCGCGTAGTCACGCACGCGGCGCAGCAAGCGGTTCGCAATGCGCGGCGTGCCGCGTGAGCGGCGCGCGATCTCAAACCCACCCGACACATCCATCGGCGTGTCCAGCAAGCCCGCACTGCGCACCACGATGCGTTGCAGCTCTTCGGCGGTGTAGAACTCTAGGCGCGACACAATGCCAAAACGGTCCCGCAAGGGGTTGGTCAACATGCCCGCGCGGGTGGTGGCGCCCACCAAAGTGAAGGGCTGCAAGTCGAGCTTGATGCTGCGGGCCGCTGGGCCTTCACCAATCATGATGTCAATTTGGTAGTCCTCGAGCGCGGGATACAAAATCTCTTCCACCACGGGCGAGAGTCGGTGAATCTCATCAATGAACAGCACATCGTTCTTCTCAAGGCTGGTCAGCAACGCGGCCAAGTCCTTGGGTTTTTCAAGCACGGGCCCACTGGTGGAGCGCAGGTTCACGCCCAGCTCTTGCGCAATGATGTGGCTCAGCGTTGTTTTGCCCAAACCCGGGGGGCCGAACAACAACACGTGGTCCAACGCTTCGCCGCGTTTACGCGCTGCGCCAATGAAGATTTCCAGCTGCTCGCGCACCTTCATCTGGCCCACATAATCTTGCAAGAGCTTGGGGCGCAAGGCGCGTTCAATTGCCTCTTCATGCGGCGAAACAGGGGCGGCAGACACCACGCGGGACGGAACCGGCGTCGGCGCGAAATCATCCGTTTGAATGCTCATGGTTTATCTCGCCAACGATTTCAGCGCCAGCTTGATGCCGTCGCTCACACCCACATCGGCAGGCAAAGCCTTGAGCGCCGCAGAAGCCTCTTTGTCGCTGTAGCCCAGCGCCAGCAAGGCTTGCAAGATGTCTGTTTGGTGATCAGGGGTAGCAAACAGATTGGGGCCCAGGTCTGCGCCCAACTTGCCTTTGAGCTCTAACAACAAGCGCTCAGCGGTTTTCTTGCCAATGCCTGGTACTTTGGTCAGGCGCCCCGCGTCTTGGTCCGACACGGCACGCGCCAGCTCGTCGGCACTCAAACCGCTCAAGATGCCGAGGGCCATGCGAGGCCCAACGCCTGAGATTTTGATGAGCAAACGAAACGTGGCACGTTCAGAAGCGGTGCCAAAACCAAACAAAATTTGCGCGTCTTCGCGCACCACAAAGTGCGTTAGCAGCGACACGCGCTCACCCAGAGCGGGTAGGTTGTAGAAAGTGCTCATGGGCACATCGACGTCGTAGCCCACACCGTGGCAATCCACCAAAACCTGGGGTGGATTTTTCTCGCTGAGGATGCCTGTTAACTTGCCTATCATTGGGGGACCTTTTTAGAGATTATCGACTTGATTCTTCGCCACACCTTCACCCCGCATAACAACACCCGCCTGTCGCATCTGTGCGGCCCCACCGACGCACATTTGCGAACCATCGAGCTGGCCTTGGACGTGAAAATCGCCCACCGCCACGAACAATTCAAAGTCGATGGCCACAAGGCCAAAGCCACCCGCGCCATGGAAGTGTTGCAAGCCATGTACGAGCGCGCTGGACGCGCCATCCCACCCGAACAAGTGCAGCTCATGCTGGCCGGCGACAGTGGCATGGACGGCGATGACGTTGCCACCCTGCAAACGCGGCGCACCGACTTGCGCCCGCGCACCCCCACGCAAACGGCTTACTTAGACAACATTGCCGAGCACGACATCAGCTTTGGCATTGGCCCCGCGGGCACAGGCAAAACCTATTTGGCGGTGGCCTGCGCCGTAGACGCACTGGAACGCAGCGCCGTTCAGCGGATTGTGTTGACCCGCCCCGCCGTGGAAGCGGGTGAAAAGCTCGGCTTCTTGCCCGGCGACTTGGGCCAAAAGGTGGATCCGTATTTGCGTCCCCTCTACGACGCGCTGTATGACCTGATGGGCTACGACCGCGTGCAAAAAGCGTTCGAGCGCAACGCGATTGAAATCGCGCCACTGGCCTTCATGCGCGGGCGCACCCTCAACAACGCCTTCATCATCTTGGACGAAGCGCAAAACACCACGCCCGAACAAATGAAGATGTTCCTGACCCGCATTGGCTTTGGGGCCAAAGCGGTGGTGACCGGCGACGTCAGCCAGATTGATTTGCCCAAAGGCCAACTCAGCGGATTGATTGATGCCGAGCGTGTGCTCAAACGCGTCAAAGGCATTTCAGTCACCCGCTTCACCACCGCCGACGTGGTGCGCCACCCGCTGGTGGCCCGCATCGTCGACGCGTATGACGCCCAACGCTCAGCCACCACCGGCGCTCCTTCACGCAAACAATCTTAAAAATATGGCACTGCCCACCCTAGACCTGACCCTGCAATTTGGCGATGTGCCCTACGCCGCACGGCACCGTGCCGCGCTGCCCCGCGCCTTTGTGAACCGCTGCATCCGCAGTGCCTTGGCCTGTGATGCCGAAATGACAGTGCGCATCGTCGACGCCGAAGAAGGCCAAGCGCTGAACAGCAGCTATCGCAAAAAAGGCTACGCCACCAATGTGCTGACCTTTGATTACGCCCAAGCCCCGATGGTGATGGCCGACCTCGTGCTGTGCGCCCCCGTGGTCGCACGCGAAGCCAAAGAGCAAGGTAAATCTCTGCAAACGCACTACGCGCATTTGCTGATCCACGGCGCGCTCCACGCCCAAGGCTACGACCACGAAACCTCCGAAGCCGATGCCAACGAGATGGAAACGCTAGAGATGTTCATCATGGCCGACCTCGGTCTGCCCTGCCCTTATTGATTGACCCCACTGCCCCCACCATGAACGCACCGCTCTCTCAGCCCCTGATTCGTTTGTTGCTCTGGACGGGCGTTTTGTCGTTGCTGGTGCGTGCTTGGATTGGCGCGACCTTTCCCATCACGGGCGATGAAGCGTATTTCTATTGGTGGGGCGTGTACCCCGACTGGGGCTATTACGACCACCCCCCCATGGCAGGCTGGGCTATTGCCGCCATGCTCCATCTGTTTGGAGACAGCACCTTCGCCATGCGCATCCCAGCCCTGTTGCTTCCCACGGCTTTAGGCGCGGCTTTGTGGTGGGGCTTCTCGGGCGTTGATCGGGAGAAAACGGCGTGGGCCATTGTGTTGTTTTGGCTCACCCCCATCAACTGGCTCAACACGCTCATCACCACCGACACGCCTTTGATTTTTTGGTCGATTCTGTCGATCTGCGCATTGGCCCGCGCTGAACGCCGCCCCCTGCAAGACCGCAGCACTTATGCGCTGCACGCTTTCAGCGGCCTGTGCTTAGGGCTCGCCTTTTTGTCCAAATACTTTGCGGTTGTGATCGGGTCGGCGTACTTGGTGTACTTCATGGCTTTGCGTCGCGAACGCTGGCTGGGCTTTGCACTGTTGGTGCTGGTTGCCACGCCAGGCCCGCTGATTAACCTGTGGTGGAACATGGGCCACGGTTGGGCCAACATCATGTTCAATGTGTACAACCGCAACCAAGGCGAAGTGTTCGAGTGGCACAAGCCTGTGCTGTATCTGCTGACTTGGGCCTATCTGCTCACCCCTGGCTTTGTGTGGCTCGCATGGAAAGAACGCCACGCGGTCGCGACCGTTGCGCGTCAACACAAATTGCTGACCACACTCATCGTGGTGCCCTTCGCGTTCTTTGCGCTGATTGCCCTCAAGAAAGTAGTGGGCTTGCATTGGGTGCTCAACGTCTACCCGCTGTTTTTTGTGGCGCTGGCCTTGGCTTTGCCCACGCCACAACTCAAGCGTTGCAGCATTTGGATGGGCGTCTTCTTAGGCGCGCATTTGATCGCTTTGGCAGCGATGTATGGCTCACAACTCTCAGACTGGAAGAGCGCCAAGATTTACCCAGAGATCGTGCGCAGCTATCGCACGCAAGCGTTATTGGCGCAAGTTCAAGCACCCGACACCGTGTTGATGGCGACGTCCTACACGCCGGCGGCCATCTATGGCCAAACGCTTAAAACCTATGTGCCGGTGTTTGGCACAGGCAGCTTCCACGCACGTCAAGACGACTTGTTGGTGAACTTTGCTGACTTTGATGGCAAGACCATCCGCATCATCGGATTTAGCCAGCCCAACTTAGACGACTACAGCGCTTACTTTGACCATGTATCGCTCATCACGGTCTCTCAAAATGAGGTGCCGTTCTATGCGGTGGAGGGCAAAAACTTCAAATGGACGGTGTACCGCGACACCGTGCTCAAAGACATCTTCCAAAAGCGTCACCAAATTCCGTCATGGCTGCCCATGACGGGGTGCCCGTTTTGCGAACACTACTGCGGTGAAGTGCGCTGCACCAATTAACGGCCTGACGCGTCTTCGAGCATCCGCACGCGCACCGTCTTGCCTTTGACGCGGCCGACGCTCAAACGCTGAACCGCTTCACGCGCAATGCTGCGGTCCACCGCCACGTAGGTGGAGAACTCGTTCACATTGATCTTACCCACCTGCTCTTTGGAGAATCCAGCGTCGCCAGTCAACGCGCCCAGCACATCGCCTGCGCGAATTTTCTCTTTGCGGCCACCCACGATTTGCAGTGTCGCCATGGGCGGCTGCAAGAGCCCACCCGGCGCTGGCGTCAAGCTGCTGACCAGCGCCCATGTGGACTCGCGCCCTTGCATGTGCTCAATCTTGCCCACGTTGCCCATCTCGTCCATGCTGGCCAGCGACAAGGCTAAACCTTCGGCATCACCTCGGCCTGTGCGGCCAATGCGGTGGATGTGCACCTCGGTGTCCGGCGTTACGTCCACGTTGATCACGGCTTCTAAGTTGGCCACGTCCAAGCCACGCGCCGCCACATCGGTCGCGACCAACACCGAGCAGCTGCGGTTGGCAAACTGAACCAACACTTGGTCACGCTCACGCTGCTCCAACTCACCAAACAAGGCCAACGCACTGAAGCCCTGCGCTTGCAGCACCGCCACCAAATCACGGCATTGCTGCTTGGTGTTGCAAAACGCCAAGCTCGACTCAGGGCGGAAGTGGTTGAGGAGCTGAGAGACCACATGCAGGCGCTCGCTGTTCTTGACCTCATAAAAAATCTGTTTGATCTTTTGTGCGTCGTGTTGCGCTTGCACTTTGATGGTTTGCGGCTCGCGCATGAATTGCGAGGCGAGCTTGGCAATGCCTTCGGGGTAGGTGGCCGAGAACAACAAGGTTTGACGGTCTCTGGGGCACTGACGTGCCACTTTGGCGATGTCATCAAAGAAGCCCATGTCCAGCATGCGGTCGGCCTCGTCGAGCACCAGCATCTTCAAGCCCTGCAGGCTGAGTGAGCCGCGCTCTAAATGGTCCATGATGCGGCCGGGCGTTCCCACCACCACATGTGCGCCGTGTTCTAGGCTGAGGGTTTGGCCCCGCAACGCCACACCGCCGCACAGCGTGACGACTTTGATGTTGCCCACCGCGCGCGCCAAGCGTCGAATTTCTTGGGTCACTTGGTCTGCCAGCTCGCGCGTGGGGCACAGCACCATGGCTTGGGCATCAAACAACGTGGCGTCCAGTTTTTCAACCAAGGGGATGCCAAAGGCAGCGGTCTTGCCGCTGCCGGTGCTGGCTTGGGCAATCAGGTCGCGCCCTGCCAAGGCAAGGGGCAGGCTCGCGGCTTGGATGGGGGTCATCTGGGTATAGCCCAGCTGCGTCAGGTTATCGAGGGAAGAGGCCGCGAGGCTCAAAGTAGCAAACGAACTGGCGGTGGTTTTTGTATCGGTCATGCACCGATTATCGTGATTGGGATGGTCACTGGGCCATCGTTCACCAAATGCACCTTCATATCTGCGCCAAAGATGCCAGTTTGCACGCGTGCGTGCTGGGCTTCGGCTTGGGCCACAAAGGCGTCATACAAACGCCGCCCCTCGTCTGCTGGGGCCGCCTGCGTAAAGCTTGGGCGCGTGCCGCTGCTCGTGTCGGCCGCTAAGGTGAATTGGCTCACCACCAACAAGCCGCCATTCACGTCCACCACGCTCCGGTTCATCTTGCCTGCGTCATCGTAGAAGATGCGCAACTTGAGTATTTTGTCGAGCATCTTTTGACCCACGGCTTCGGTATCGCCGCGCTCAGCGCACAGCAACACCAGCAAACCTTGGTCGATCTCACCGACGGTCTGACCGTCGACGACAACGCGGGCTTCGCTGACGCGCTGCAGGACGGTTTTCATGCCACGTCTAGCGGGTCATCGATGTGCGCTTCCACATCGTTGGGCAACAACTGGATCGAGGCGCGCAAACC
>CAIODK010000056.1 GCA_903856995.1 uncultured Burkholderiales bacterium | reverse complement strand
GCGCTTGATCAACCTGCACGTGTTGGTCGAAGAAGGTGTGATCTCTGAGGAAGATTTGGACTTGTTCAAGTATGCCGACACCGTCGACGACGCATGGAATTTCATCCGTGATTTTTATGCACTCTGAGCAAAAAAGCACTGCGTGAACCCAAACCAACGACGGCAGAGACACACCAAAAAACTCCGCTGATGCCAATCACAGTGCCCGCAGCACCAAACACCACAGGCATCAACACACTCGACGCATTGATACCCATCAGGCGCAAACCCAAGGCTTCACCGTGTCGATGTTCAGGCGTGATTTGATGCAGCGTGCTCATCACCATCGGTTGCACCGAGCCAAGAGACAAGCCCAACAGCACAGAACAGGCCCCCATCCCAAGCGCGGTGCTGGTGAACGGATACAGACCTAACAGCACGGAGGTGATGACCATCGCCCCAGTGATGACTTGCCACTCCTGCATGCGCGCAGCGACGATGGGTAACATCAGACGAATGAGTGAGGCGGCAATCGCAAATGCACCCAAGATAGAGCCAATGGCTGACGCGCTCAACCCGCGTTCATGCCCCATGATGGGCACGACAAAGGTATGCACATCCCAGCAGGCGGACAAGAACCAATTCACCATCAGCAAGCGACGAAACATGGGTTCGTTCAACAAATCCCAAACATTGCTGCTTTCTTGTCCTTCAGGTTTGATCGCTTTAGGTAGTTCGTGCGCTTGGCGAATGGCCAGCCATGCGATCACCGGCAACAGGGCCATCGCGGCATAAGCCCATTGAAAGCCAGCATAGTCAATCAACAAACCCGCGGAGAAGGGGCCAATGAAGTTGGAGAATGCCGGCGCAATCGACAACCAGCTGAAGGCCTCCTTCATTTGCGCCACGCCTTGCGCCGCACGCCCCACATGGCGTTGCAAAGCAATGATGGTCAAGCCCGTGGCGCCGCCCGTCATCAAGGCGCTAAAGCACAACACCGGAAAGATAGGCCAAATGGCGGCAGCACCCGCGCCGGTGGTGCCCATCAAGACACTCCACATCACGGGGCGCTTCAAACCATGTAAGTCGGCATAACGGCCTGCGGGCAAAGCCAAGAAGACTTGCGTCAACGCGAACAAAGCCAGCAACAAGCCGACCGCAGCTTCAGTTTGACCATTTCGCAACGCCATCAACGGGGCCGCCATGCGCATGCCTGCCATGCATGCGTGCAGGCACACTTGACCGGCAATCAGTTTGGTGAGTTCACGCCTCACACGCTGGCGTCCGAGTCGTCTAAGGCTTCATCAAATTTGGGCAGCAAGGCTTGGGCTTCGCCTTCGGGTAAGGCTTCGACATTTTTCAGAGCTCGGCGCATTTGACGACTGCGCGTGTCGGCGCGGTCCAAGGTGTCTGCCGCTTTTTGTACCTGCTCGCGCACTTTCTCCACCCAATCGCCATAGCGTTCGAATTCAGTTTTGACAGCGCCCAACACCTTCCATACTTCAGAAGCTTGCTGCTCCAGTGCCAAGGTGCGAAAGCCCATGTGCAAGCTGTTGAGCATAGCCAGCAAGGTGGTGGGGCCTGCTAGGGTGACGCGGTAGTCACGCTGCAAGCTGTCCATCAAACCAGGACGGCGCAATACTTCCGCATACAAACCTTCTGCTGGCAAAAACAAAATAGCGAAGTCTGTCGTGTGTGGGGGGGCCAAGTAGCTCTCGGCAATGCTCTTAGCTTCGGTACGAATACGCGCCTCCAAAGCCTTGGCCGCCGCTTCTGCCGCCGGTGCATCGGCACGGTCTTGCGCATCTAGCAGGCGTTCGTAGTCTTCACGCGGAAACTTGGCGTCAACGGGTAGCCACACAGGCTCACCATCGTCGCCGCCGCGACCGGGAAAGCGAATCGCGAAGTCCACGCGTTGGTTGCTGCGGGGTTTAGTTTCGACTTGCTTGGCGTATTGCTCAATCGTCAGCACTTGCTCGAGCAAGGCTTCAAGTTGCACCTCGCCAAACATGCCGCGGGTTTTGACGTTGGTTAGCACGCGCTGCAAGCTGCCCACACCATCAGCCAATTTTTGCATTTGACCCAAGCCGTTGTGCACTTGCTCTAAACGCTCGGCCACTTGCTTGAAGCTCTCGGACAAACGTTTCTCCAGCGTGGTTTGCAGTTTTTCGTCAACGGTCCGGCGCATTTCGTCGAGCTTGTCAGCATTGCTTTTTTGCAGTTGCTGCAGCTGTTGATTCAGCGTGTCGACAATGCTTTTTTGCATGAGCGTGAGTTGCTGAACTTGGCTTTGCTGAAAGAGCGCCAAGTTTTGCGTCAACTCTTGCCGACCACCGCGGGACGACTCAGCGATCTCCGTGCGCAGCTCGCGTTCAATGCGCTCAAGCTTCTCGTGCACGCTCTGCAAGCTCTGTTGCAAAGCCAAGGCTGTTGCGTCGTTGTTGCCACTGGGGCGTCGCATCAACACCAACAAGAGCAAGGCGTTGAAAACGCCAATACCAACGGCGATCCAAACTTCCATCACGCAGCCACCGCGTTCAAAGGCGTCAACGATTTGCCTTGGGTCAAGTAGCTGATGAGGTTGTCCGCCGCCAAATTGGCCATGGCCTTGCGTGTGGGGATGGATGCGCTCGCGATGTGCGGGGTCAACACCACGTTGGGCACGGTCAGCAAATCTGGATGCACCTTGGGTTCACCCTCAAACACATCCAAGCCCGCAGCTGCAATGCGGTGTTCGCGCAGGGCAACAGCCAGAGCAGCATCGTCCACGATGCCACCGCGTGCGATGTTGATGAGTGTGGCCGTCGGCTTCATTTGCGCCAATTCTGCCGCGCCGATGGTGTGATGCGATGCGGCGCTGTAGGGCACGACCAACATCACATGGTCTGCTGTTTTGAGCAACTCTTCTTTGCTCACATACGTGGCTTTGCATT
>CAIODK010000055.1 GCA_903856995.1 uncultured Burkholderiales bacterium | reverse complement strand
CTCTGTGTGTGCATAGGCTGTGGCAGCAAAGTAAGCGCCCATCATGTACAGGCAGCCATGGGCCAAGTTGACGAAGCTCATGATGCCAAACACGAGCGTCAAGCCCGCCGACAACATGAATAAAAGCACGCCCAACTGCAAGCCGTTGAGAAGCTGTATGAGAAAAAGCGTGGTGGTCATGCCTCAGTCGTTACCCATTAGTTCATGGCACATTGCGTGGCGTGAGGGTCGGCGTGGTCTTTCAGCACCACGCTCTTGTAGACCAACGCGGCTTGACCGCTGCTGTCTTTGGCGACATCCACTCGGTAGTAGTTTCGGATGGGGAACTGGTTGTTGTTGAACTTGAACGGCCCCGCCACAGATTTGAAGTTCGCTTGTTTTAGGGCTGCGCGGAAGGCATCACGTTCGACTTTTCCTTGTGTCTTCAGCAAGGCTGAATTCAACAACATGGCGGCGTCGTAGCTTTGAGCCGCATACAGCGATGGCACGCGGTTGAACTTTTTACGGAAGTCATCTACAAATTTTTTGTTTTGTGGGTTATCCAAATCTGGGCTGTAGGGTGAGCCAGTGATGACACCCAATGCGATGTCCTTCAAGGCTGGCAACGTGGTGCCGTCCACTGTCGCTGCGGACAGCAAAGGCAACTTACCCAAGAGCCCTGCTTGTTGGTATTGCTTCACAAAATTCACACCCATGCCGCCTGGGTAAAACACATACACCGCATCGGGGTTGGCCGCTTGCATCTGGGCAATTTCGGCGGAGTAATCGGGTTGGTTGATTTGGGTGTAAACCTCATCTAGCGCAGCACCTTTGTATTGGGTTTTGAATCCAGCGATCGCATCTTTTCCGGCTTGGTAGTTGGGGGCCATCAGGTACACGCGTTTGTAGCCTTGCTCGCGTGCATAAGCGCCCATCGACTCGTGCAAGGAATCGTTGTTCCAAGAGGTGGAGAAGTACATGGGGCTGCAGCCTTTGCCTGTGATGGGCGTAGGGCCAGCGTTAGAGCCGATCAGAAACACACCGGAATCGGTGATGGGCTTGTGCACAGCCATCATCACGTTGGAGAAGGTCACGCCAGTGATGATGCTGACCTTTTCTTTTTCAATTAATTTTTTGGCCAGTTCGACACCCAAGTCGGGCTTGAGTTGGTCGTCTTCTTTCAAGACTTGCACCGCGTTGTTGCCGAGTTTTCCACCCAAGTGTTCGATGCCGAGCATGAACGCATCGTATTGGTCTTGCCCCAACGCGCCGGCAGGGCCCGACATCGTTCCTAAAAACCCAATTTTCAAGGGTTGTTGTGCATGGCTACCTATGCTGGCCAGAGCCATTGCGCATGCGATAGAGAAGGACTTGACTTGAAATTTCATCATGGAGACCTCTTTGCGTGAAGGTTAGTGGGTGAGAGAAATTTTAATCTTGAAACAATTTGTGACAACAGGGTTTTCGCCAGCTTAACGCTTACTTTTCAGGGCACCACTGCGGTGGCTTCAATTTCTACCAAAGCGCGGTCTTCCAGTAAATCCGCCACTTGTACCAAGGACATGACG
>CAIODK010000054.1 GCA_903856995.1 uncultured Burkholderiales bacterium | reverse complement strand
TACCCGCAGGCATCACCGCTGGCGATGTGCAATGGCCGCTGCCGCACAAACTCAAAGCGGGCCACTTAACCAACTACGGCTTTGAGAAAACTGTCTTGCTCGTCGTGCCCCTCACCGTGTCCAAGCAGTTCAAGCCCAACGCGGCCCTGAAGATGGACCTTCAACTGCATGCCAATTGGTTGGTATGCCGGCTGGAATGCATCCCACAAGAGGGTGACTTCGCCTTAGGCATTCCTGTCAACAGCAGCTTGGCACCGCAGCGCGCGGCATTCGAGGCCGTGCTGGCCCAACAACCCCACACCTTGCCCGCAGCCAAAGCAACCAGCAGCTTTGAAGCACAACGCTTGGTACTGCAAATCAGTGGCCTGCCTAGCGCCCTGCACGGCCAACATTTGCATCTCTTCCCCGAGGCCGCCGAGCTGATCGACTCTGCCGCAGATCAACACCCCGCAGCCACACAGTCTTGGCAAGGCGATGCCTGGACGATCAAGCTCCCGCTCAGCAACCTGCGCACGACCGAACCCAAACACTTCGCAGCCTTGATCACCGCCGGAGATGGCGCGGAGCGGCATGGCTACCTCGTGACCGCACCAATCCGCCAAGCGTGGCCTGCTGTGTCTGACCTACCCGCCACCACGCAACCCGCCGTGATCACGTCAAGCTCAGAGGGCCTGTTGGGTTTTGTGCTGGCACTGGTTGGTGCGTTTCTTGGCGGTCTCGTGCTGAACCTCATGCCTTGCGTGCTCCCAGTGCTGGCTATCAAATTGTTGGGGTTTGCACAACACAGCCGCCAACATCGGGCTCACCGCATCGCCGGCCTGTCATACACCGCAGGCGTGGTGCTGAGTTTCTTGGCCTTAGGCGCTGGCGTTCTGGCCCTGCGTGCAGCGGGCGAACAATTGGGTTGGGGCTTTCAACTGCAATCACCTGTTGTGGTGAGTGCTCTCGCTGCCTTGTTCACATTGATTGCACTCAATCTCTTTGGCCTCTTTGAGTTCGGGCAGATCTTGCCTTCACGCTTGGCCAGCTTTCAATACAAACACCCCGTCATGGACGCTGGGCTTTCCGGCGTATTGGCCGTGGCCATCGCATCGCCCTGCACCGCACCCTTCATGGGGGCATCACTGGGCTTGGCGATGAGCTTGCCCACCTGGCAGGCGTTGTCCATTTTTGCGGTCATGGGCCTCGGCCTCGCCACGCCTTACTTGCTCGCGAGCCTCGTGCCAGCGGTTGCACGTACGCTGCCACATCCGGGCCCGTGGATGCTCACACTGCGCCAGTTGCTCGCCTTCCCAATGCTCGCCACCGTGGTTTGGTTGCTGTGGGTTCTGGGTCAGCAAACCAATCTGGACACGGCAATATTTGCGCTCGCGGGCTTGCTGTTACTCGGCGCCTTCATCTGGGTTCTCAAACTACACAGCCCTGCGGCGCGTGGTTTGGCTTGGCTGTTAGCTGCGGCATTGGCATGGGGCGGGATCAACTTCCTTGAAGAACTCAAGGCGCCCGCCATCAGCACCTCCCCCAGCGCCAGCCAAAGCAGCACCAGCCCCACTTGGCAACCATGGACGGAGGCCGCTGTGGCACAAAGTCTCGCCCAAGGCCACCCCGTTTTTATTGACTTCACAGCCGCTTGGTGCGTGACTTGCCAAATCAACAAAAAATCAACATTGACTAACAGCGACGTCACCGCCGACTTTGAAGCCCACCAAGTGACGCTCATGCGTGCCGACTGGACGCGTCGCGACACCGCCATCACCCAGGCCCTCACCGCGCTGGGCCGCAGCGGGGTGCCTGTGTATGTGTTGTATGCGCCGGGCAAATCGCCTTTGGTCTTGTCGGAACTGTTGAGCGTGCGCCAAGTGCGCGAGGCGCTTGCCAACTTGCCGGCAGCTGTACCACCGGCCCCCACCACTGACTTCGCCTTCCAACCCAAGCGCGACACAACGTCAATGCTCTCTGGCCGATAACCATGACGCACAACGCCATCCGAGCCAGCCTGACTCACTGCAAAACCATCGCCGTTGTGGGCCTCTCGCCCAAACCGTACCGCGACAGCTTTCGGGTCGCGCAGTACATGCAAGCGCACGGCTTTCGCATCATCCCCATCAACCCCAATGCACCTGAAGTGCTGGGCGAGCGCGCCTATGCCTCCCTCACCGAAGCGGCAGCATATGAACGCATTGACATGGTGAACTGCTTTCGCAACTCAGAAGATATACCGCCCCTCGCGGCTGAAGCCATTGCCATTGGCGCCAAGTCGCTTTGGTTGCAAATCGGGGTCATTCATGAAGCTGCGGCCAAGCAAGCCACTGAAGCCGGACTGAACGTCATACAAGACAAATGCTTGATGGTTGAGCACCGTCAACTTCGTTGATCAACACCTCGGCGACAATGTCGCCATGTTTGCACCACTTCAAAACGATACCTTTTTACGCGCTTGCATGCGCCAAGCCACCGAACACACGCCCGTTTGGCTGATGCGCCAAGCCGGTCGCTACCTACCTGAGTACCGTGACACACGCGCCAAGGCCGGCAGCTTCATGGGCTTGGCCACCAATACCGACTACGCCACCGAAGTCACACTGCAACCACTCGAACGCTATCCGCTCGATGCCGCTATTTTGTTCAGCGACATCCTCACAGTTCCCGACGCGATGGGCCTTGGTCTGAGCTTTGCCCTCGGCGAAGGCCCCAAGTTCGCCAAAAATGTCCGTGACGAAGCGGCTGTGGCCGAACTTGCCGTGCCCGACATGAACAAACTGCGCTATGTGTTCGATGCCGTCACCTCCATTCGCAAAGCACTCAATGGCCGAGTGCCACTGATCGGCTTCTCAGGCAGCCCTTGGACGCTGGCTTGCTACATGGTCGAAGGCGCAGGCTCTGACGACTACCGCCACGTCAAAACCTTGATGTACAGCCGCCCCGACCTGATACACCGCATTTTGGAAATCAATGCCGACGCTGTGGCGCTGTACCTCAACACCCAAATCGAAGCGGGCGCACAGGCCGTGATGATTTTTGACAGTTGGGGCGGCGTGCTGGCCGATGGCATGTTCCAACAGTTCAGCATGGCCTACACCAAGCGCGTGTTGTCGCAACTCAAACGCGCGCACGATGGCTCGGTCATCCCACGCTTAGTGTTCACCAAAGGCGGCGGTCTATGGCTTCCTGAGATGGCTGACCTCGATTGCGACGTACTTGGTGTGGACTGGACCGTTAATTTGGCAAAAGCCCGCGCACAAGTGGGCGGGCAAGTCGGAGGCCCTGGTAAAGCCCTGCAAGGCAACCTAGACCCCAATGCCTTGTTTGCCCCAGCGGATGCCATCGCTACCGAAGCACGTCGCGTGTTGGACGCCTTTGGCCAACCACACACCGACACCACCACCACCGGCCCGACCCAGATCTTCAACCTCGGTCACGGCATCAGCCAATTCACCCCGCCAGAGAGCGTGGGCGTGCTGGTCGAGACGGTGCACAACCACTCCCGCGCACTCAGGAAATTGTAAATTCCACACTAGGAATGCAGTGTCAAGTCATCAAAAGTTGTACTTCGACTTCATACTTATGCACAAAAAAGTTGAACCCGTGCACCAAGTTGGCTTTTAATTTGACATGCAACAAAAAATATTTTTCATCCTGTAAGTCATTGATTTATATAGGAATCTGATGTTGCATTTTTTTGAGGCAATTTGTTCGAAGCCTTGATGCATGCGCCTTCAGAAGCACTCATGCATAGATATCAACAAAGTTATCCACAGAAATACTGATTTAGCCTTGATTCCTATTCAAATCAAAGACTTAACGCTCTTTCTGCTAAAACACCTGAACAAACCACCTCAACTCAACGCTTGACATGTTGCACCAAATTTCAGTCATGGTTCACACCCCCGCACACAGCGGTTTAGGTGGTGCACTCACGTACGAAAGCAACATCATTCACGCGCCGGGCACCTTGGTGCGTGTTCCGCTAGGCAGTCGAGAGTTGCTGGGTGTGGTGTGGGACAACGCCCCTGCGCACACGGCAACGGAGATCGCCGCGCCACTTCAGCTGCGCGCCATCGCCAGCGTGCTCGACGGCGTTGCACCCTTGAGCGTGCACTGGCGGCACTTAGTTCAGTTTGCCGCACGCTACTACCAACGCAGCGCGGGTGAGGTGGCCTTGGCCGCCCTGCCTAGCCAACTGCGCGACCTCACCACCGAGCAGTGGGCGCGCCGCTTGAAGCGCAAGCCCAAAGCCGTGAGCGCGTATGAAGGCGCCACACAAACCATCCCCACACCCACCGACGAACAAGCCCAAGTTCTGACCGACATCGCCGCGCACAAAGGTCCGTTCTTGTTATTTGGCAACACGGGCAGCGGCAAAACTGAGGTGTACCTGCGCGCCGCACAAGCCAAATTAGAACGCGACCCGCAAGCGCAAATTTTGGTCATGGTGCCAGAGATCAACCTCACGCCGCAACTCGAAGAACGCTTTCGCACCCGCTTTGCGCCGCAGTGGGGCGCCGATTGCTTGGTGGCCATGCACAGCAGCCTCACGCCGGCGCAACGCCTGAAAAACTGGCTGGCCGCACACAGTGGCGAAGCGCGCATCGTGTTGGGCACGCGCATGGCTGTGTTTGCGTCGATGCCGCATTTGCAACTCATCGTGGTGGATGAAGAGCACGACCCAAGCTACAAACAACAAGAAGGCGCACGCTACTCGGCGCGCGACTTGGCCATCTATCGTGGACAGCTCGAAGGTGCCAAAGTTATTCTCGGTTCGGCCACGCCCTCACTAGAGAGTTGGCACCACAGTCGCCCCGCCACCGCCATTGAGCCCGCAGGCCGCTACATGCGGTTGGCCATGCCGTCGCGTGTGGGCCAAGGCGCCTTGCCCTTGGTGCGCCGCGTGGACATGAACCGCCAGCCTTACAAGACGGTGTTCTCCAACCACCTGCTCGATGCCATGCGCGAGCGCGTGACGCGCGGCGAACAAATTTTGGTGCTGCTCAACCGCCGTGGCTACGCGCCCGTGCTCAACTGCAACGACTGCGGCTGGAAAAGCGAATGCCCGCATTGCAGCGCCTACCGCGTGTTCCACAAACTCGACCGCACCTTGCGCTGTCACCACTGCGGCTTCACGCAGCCCGTGCCGCGTGCGTGCCCAAGTTGCGGTAACTTAGATATCAGCCCTTTGGGCCGAGGCACTGAACAACTCGAAGAACATTTAGCCGAGCTCTTGGCTGATGTGCGCCGACCAGATAGCGAGCCCATTCGCATTGCCCGCATTGACGCCGACAGCACACGCCTCAAAGGCGAGTTAGAGCGCCAGCTGGCTGAGGTGCATGCAGGTGCAGTGGACGTGCTGGTAGGCACGCAAATGATTGCCAAGGGCCATGACTTTCGCCGCGTCACTTTGGTCGCTGCGCTCAACACCGACGGCGCTTTGTTCTCGAGCGACTTCCGCGCACCCGAGCGTTTGTTCAGCTTACTCATGCAAGCGGCAGGGCGTGCAGGCCGCGATGCCAGCATGAGCCTGATCAGCCCATGCGAAATGTGGGTGCAAAGCTTCCACACCCAGCACCCGCTGTTTGAAGCACTCAAGCAGCACGACTACCCCACCTTCGCCGAACAACAGCTCCAAGAGCGCGAGCAAGCCACCCTGCCGCCATTCAGCTTCCAAGCCTTGGTGCGCGCAGAGGCGCGCAGCCAAGAGGCGGCGCAAGGTTTTTTAAATGCGGCCCGCGATGCAGGGGCTGCACTGGCCGACGAGTTGTTGGTCGACTTGTATCCCGCCGTGCCCATGACGATTCAGCGCGTGGCCAACATCGAGCGTGCACAAATGTTGATTGAGTGCACCTCGCGCAAAGCATTGCAACATTTCTTGGCACATTGGCAGTCTGATTTACACGCGATGCGCAGCGCACATCGGCAGGTGATCCGATGGGCGGTGGATGTGGACCCACTCGCCATTTAATAAAAGCCCGCTCGATTACCCGCTGAGCAAAGCCACCGCACCCGAAAAAGTGAAGAAGGATACCGCGGTGGCCACCAAAATGATCATGGCGATGCGCCCCGTATCCGCACCAAAGCGCTCTGACAACAAAGCCACGTTACTGGCGCTTGGCAAGGCCGCTACCAAGACCACCACCACCATGGTGAACCGCTCGATTTGAAATCCCATTTGCACCACAGCACCGAGCACCAACAACACCAGCAGCGGGTGTAGCAACAGTTTGAAAAGGGCCACCGGCAAAAAATCGCGCCAAAGAATAGGTGGGTGACCGCTTTCCTTCACGCGAATTTGTGAACGCGCCAGCACCGCACCAATGGTGAACAGCGCTACGGGCGACGCCGCATCAGCCAGCAAGCCCACCGTTTTAGCAAAGGGCCCCATCAGCTCATAGTCCATCGCTGACGACAGCGCGCCCAAGCTAATCGCCCACGGCATGGGATTGGTCAGCACGCCCTTGAGTGCACTCTTGGCCGCACGGCTCGCGCCATGCTCGTCCGCGCCGTCTAAGCGAGACAAGGCAATGCACAGCGACGTGGTAACGATCATGTCCGCCACGATGGTCACAATCGCTGGGCCCGCAGCAGCAGTCCCCAACAAAGCCACCAACAGCGGCACGCCCATGAACCCTGTGTTCGGAAACGCGCCCGTTAACGCCCCAAACGACGCATCGTTCCACCCGATGCGCTTGTTCATGCTGACAGCCACCACAAAGCCAACCATCAGAACGGCACAAAACGAATACGTCAAAAACAGCGTGACATCCAGCAACTGCACGATCGGCGTGCTCGCGCCAAAACGATACAGCATGCAGGGCAGGGCAAAGAACAGCACGAAACCGTTCAGACCAGGAATCGCGTCCAAGGGCAACATACGGCGATGCGCCGCCACAAAACCAGCCAAGACCAGCGCAAAGAAGGGGAAAGTAACAAGAAGAATGTTCAGCACCCCGCTATTTTGCCCGCTGGGTGCTCTGTATCATTGCCCGCTTCACATTAAATGTCTCCTGAATGTCTGCTGGCCTGAATCTCGCGCAACAAGAAGCCGTCAATTTCTTGCACGGTCCTTGTCTTGTGTTGGCGGGCGCTGGCTCGGGCAAAACGCGCGTCATCACGCACAAGATTGGACGACTCATCCAAATGGGCCTCGAGCCCAAACGCATTGCGGCGATCACCTTTACCAACAAGGCTGCCACCGAGATGCGTGAACGCGCCAAGGGATTGATTGGCAAAGCCGCCAAAGATGTGGTGATCTGCACCTTCCACGCCCTAGGCGTTCGCATGCTGCGCCAAGACGGCGGGGTAATGGGCCTCAAACCCCAGTTCAGCATCATGGACAGTGCCGACGTCACCGGCATCTTGAAAGACGCCGGCGGCACCACCGATGCCGCCACAGCGCGCCAATGGCAATGGACCATCAGCCTGTGGAAGAACATGGGCCTCAACTCAGCCCAAGCCTTGGCACTCGCCAAGGACGACAACGAACGCATCATCGCCAAAATCATGGCGCGTTATGAAGAACGCCTCACCGCGTACCAAAGCGTGGACTTTGATGACTTGATCAGCTTGCCCCTGAAACTTCTGCAAGACCATGAAGAAGTTCGCCTCAAGTGGCAATCCCAGCTCGGACATGTGCTGGTCGACGAGTACCAAGACACCAACGCCACCCAATACGAAGTGCTCAAATGCTTGGTCGGTCCTGACCACTCAAGCGCCCGCTTCACGGCGGTGGGTGACGACGACCAGTCCATCTACGGTTGGCGCGGCGCAACGTTGGACAACCTGCGTCGATTGCCGCAAGACTTTCCGACCTTGAAGGTCATCAAGCTGGAGCAAAACTACCGCTCCACCAGCGCTATTTTGCGTGCGGCCAACAACGTCATTCAGCTCAACCCCAAGCTATTTCCTAAAACCCTGTTCTCAGAACTGGGTGAAGGTGAGCCCGTGCGCGTGGTGGACTCGGACAACGAAGAACACGAAGCTGAGCGCGCTGTTGCCCGAATTCAATCCTTGCGAGCCGGCACTGACGCTGGCAGTTGCGGGTTCAAAGAACTCAAAGACTTCGCGATCCTGTACCGCGCCAACCACCAAGCGCGCATCTTCGAAAAAGCATTGCGTAAGGCGCAAATTCCCTACAAAGTGTCGGGCGGTCAAAGCTTTTTTGACCGCGCTGAAATTCGCGACCTCTGTGCCTGGCTGCGCCTGTGGGTAAACAACGATGACGACCCTGCCTTCTTGCGCGCCGTCACCACACCCAAGCGCGGCATTGGTCACCAAACCTTGGCAAGCCTCGGCCAGTTCGCCAGCCAATACAAACTCAGCATGTTTGAGGCCCTGTTCAGCAACAGCCTGCCGTCGGTGCTCAATGCGCGCGCCTTAGGTAGCCTGCACGAGTTTGGCCGCTATGTGAATGACCTCGAATTCCGCGCCCGCCTGACCACCGGCGCAGAAGATGCACGTTCGTTTTTGACCGATTGGCTCAAAGACATCGGTTACGAGAAGCACCTGTACGACGGCGAGGAAAGCGAAAAAGCCGCCGCCTCGAAGTGGCACAACGTCATGGAGTTTTGTGACTGGATGGCACAGCGCTGCGGTGGCCAGATTGACGACACAGCGGGCGTGAGCACGGGCAACGAAGTGAAAAACTTGCTCGAAGTCGCCCAAACCATCGCCCTGCTTTCCACCCTCTCCGAGCGCGAGAAAGACCAAAACGTGGTCACACTCTCGACCCTGCACGCATCCAAAGGCTTGGAATGGCCACACGTCATGCTCGTTGGCATCACGGAAGGCATGCTGCCCTTCCGCTTGGACGACGAGCCCGGTAACGAACACACCAACGAAAACATCGCCGTACGTCTGCAAGAAGAACGTCGCCTGATGTATGTGGGCATCACCCGCGCCCAACGATCGCTGGCCGTGAGCTGGACCCGCAAACGCAAAAAAGGCCGTGAAATGATTGCCGCTCAACCCAGCCGCTTCATCGCCGAAATGGGCCTGGACAAAGACACGGTCAAAGAAGACCCACGCGAAAAACTCAAAGCCCTGCGCGCCGAGTTTGCGCAACGCGCCACCGCAGCGTCAGCCGAAAGCGCAGCCAACAAGTAAACCGTCAAGACAAAGAAAAACCCCGTAGCTCCTTGCGAAGCTACGGGGTGAGTCTTGGTGGCCTGGACGGGGATCGAACCTGTGACACGCGGATTTTCAATCCGCTGCTCTACCAACTGAGCTACCGGGCCAAGAGGGGCATTGTAGCACCGGCAAGGTAAGATTTATGCGCACTCAGAAAAATCCGAGCGATGGAGTAACTTTTTTAACTTGCGTCGGGACCGACTCAAGCCGCGCGCTTGGCCTTCGTGAGGTCAACGCCCAACTGCTTGAGCTTGCGGTACAGATGGGTACGTTCTAAGCCCGTTTTGTCAGCCACGCGCGTCATCGAGCCACTCTCTTGCGTGAGGTGGTATTCAAAGTAGGCGCGCTCAAATGAGTCGCGCGCCTCGCGCAACGGCTGTTCTAAATCAAAGCTTTGGTGCGTGGGTGGCAGCACCACTGCGTGGGGTTCGGTCTGTGCCGCCACGGCATGCTTGGCCGAGGCAATGACAAGCGGCTTGCGCGCCAAACCCTGCTCAACAGCCTTGAGTAGCTTTTGCATGGTGATGGGTTTTTCAAGAAACGCTTGAGCGCCAATGCGGGTTGCTTCTACGGCTGTATCAATCGTGGCGTGGCCGCTCATCATGATGACGGGCATATTTAACAAGCCCGCGCCGGCCCATTCTTTGAGCAGACTGACGCCGTCTGTGTCCGGCATCCAAATGTCTAGCAAGACCAAATCCGGCCGCGCAGCGTGGCGTGCCATGCGTGCCTGCGCCGCATTTTCTGCGACCTCCACCGCGTGACCTTCATCATTGAGGATCTCAAACAAGAGGTCCCGAATGCCCAACTCGTCATCCACCACCAGAATGTTTGCCATGTCTATGTTTGTCTCGCTGAATTAAATGTGTTGGTTTTGTTGCGATTCTGCAACTTGGAATGATAACGACACTTGCGCACCAACCACCCGACCCTCTAATCCACGGTTTTTGAGATCAATTCGCGCCGAATGTTCATCGGCAATTTTCTTCACCACCGCCAACCCGAGGCCGGTACCACGCGACTTCGTGGTGACGTACGGTTCAAAGGCGCGGTTCAAGATTTTGGGAGGAAACCCCGTCCCGTTGTCACGCACCACGAGACGGACACGGCCTGAGCTTGGCACCCACTGGGTCGCGATCGAGACCAGCGGGTGGGCTTGGTCGGCCGTCGCGTCCTGTGCGTTTTGTAGCAGGTTGTGCACGACTTGGCGCAACTGCTGTGCATCGCCTTGGATGGTGGGACATGCCGCATCCAGTTCGGCGGCCACGGGTACCGCGGCATTCTCACTGCCATAGAGCTGGAGCACGTCTTGCACCAAGGCATTGAGGTCCAGCGGCTTCAGGTCAGCGACCGGTAAACGTGCGTAATCTCGGAACTCATTGACCAAGCGTTTCATCGCATCGACTTGGTCCACGATGGTTTTGACAGACTTGTTCAAAATCGCTTGCTCTGGGTCTTGCAACTTACCAGAGAGCTTCATCTCTAAGCGCTCAGCCGAGAGTTGAATCGGCGTGAGCGGGTTCTTGATTTCATGCGCCAAACGTCGCGCCACCTCGCCCCACGCTTGAGCGCGTTGCGCCGAAACGATTTCCGAGATGTCATCGAACACCAGCAAGCGTCCATTGTTTGGCAACACCGCCCCACGCGCCAGCAGCGTGATGTGTTGCAGGGTGTCATCGCTCAGCTGCACGGCTGGGCTGATGGCTGTGGCGTGCAACTCAAACGACTGCTGCCAATGGTCGAGACCATGCTGACTTCGTTCGCCCAAGAAACCATCAAACTCGCGCTGTACGTGTTTGGCGAATTCTGCCAGCCCTTCAATATCACTCAGCGCACGCCCCTCCCACGCGGCCATAGGCACACGCAAAATTCGGGTCGCCCCAGGGTTGGATGATTTAATCAACCCTTGGTCGGTCAAAACAATCACGCCTGCCGTGAGGTTGTCGAGAATGGTTTGCAAGTTGGCGCGCGAGGTGTGCACTTGCAACATGCTTCGCCCTACCGCGGCACGGGCATCTGAGAGTTGTTGCGTCATGACAGCAAAGGAGCGTGTTAAGCCCCCCAGCTCATCACGACCTTGCAGGGTGCGCTTGGGGCTCAAGTCCCCCGCGGCCACATCGCGCACGCCTTCGGCAAGCATCAGCAACGGTCGCGCCAATTGGTTGCCCAACAACACGGCCAACAACACGGCACCAAACACGGCTAAGAACAAACTGAGGGTCAACGTGCCGATGTACATGCTGCGTAAGCCATCGCGCCCCAAGGCTCGCTCTTGGTATTCGCGGTATGCCACCTCGACTGCCAAGGCGTTGCTCACCAACGTCGGTGGCAATGCTTTGGTGACCTGCAAAATCCGAGGTTCAATCAACAAACCCAGTCCAGACGGGGCCACAAGAACCAGAGCGCGAATACGTGCTTTCGCGGTGACTTGTGTGTCCGCGTCCTCCAAGCCGTCGATGGAGGTCACAACATTTTGTGTTTTGATCAATCGCAACTGCGATGGTGATGGCCGGTCGGGATTGATCTTGAAACGCGATTCCCCTGCACTGGCCAATGCTTGTCCTGCGGTGTTCCACAAAATCACATCATCCGCGCCGAGCTGGTCTTTCATGCGGTCCAACGCAAGACCCACGGAGGCATCGGGCAAGTCGTTGATTTGGGCACTGGCCACGCGTGTTTTTTGGCCTAAATCGTTGGCCAATGTATCTAGGGTTGTACGGCCTAAGCTGAGGCCAGCGTCCAAGGCACCTTCAACCTTCACGTCAAACCAACTTTCAATCGAACGTGAAACGAACTGGTACGACACGCTGTAGATCAATATGCCGGGCACGAAGCCGACCAACGCAAACGTGGCGGCGATCTTGAGCAGCAAACGGCTACCGAACTTACCTTGGCGCAAGCGCAACACCAGTCGCACAGACAACCATGTGATCACGCCCATCAACAAGGCCGCAACGACAACATTCAAGCCAAACAGTTGACGATAGTTGCGCTCATACAAGGCGCGGTTGTCGGTGGCTTGTGTGAGTAAAAACAACAAGACCAAACCCAAGCCCAACACCACTGCGGCGCTGATAACCAACAACCACCGCCACTGAATGCTTGAAAGGCGCGTACGCTTTTCAGCGAGCTCAATCATGGCGTCAACTCCAAGCGCTGTGATTTGCTGTAAAAAATATTCCAGTCCGTGTGCCCGCTCACGCCGATCTGCAAAGGCCGTGGCAACTGTTTGAGATCCAACTTGAAGTTGATGCTGATATTTTGTTTAGCGTCTGGATTGACATCAGCGGCATTGGCAATTCGCCATTGCACGATGCGTCGCACGGCCGTCATGGCCTCTTCGGCGGTGTCGTAGCTTTGGCCCAAGCTCATACCCAAACCACTCAGGTTGAAGGGTTGCGGCGAAATATTGACACGCCATCGCCGCGTGAGGGGTTGGTAAAACACACGCACATGCCGCTCGGCATTGGCGATGCGTTGGTTGTAGACATACCAACGCTCTTGCGTGATTTCGACCTCGGTCACAAAGTAGAGCGTGATGCCCTTAAGAAGCGCCTCTTCTAAGGCGCTTGGCATGTCGAACCGCCATTCGCCAGACATGTAGAGCGCCGACTCTTGGCGCTCTAGCTTCAGCGCCTGTAACTCAACGGACGTGTCTGCCTGCACCACACCAGACAAACCAATGCACAGCACGGCGACTAACGCGGCGCGGTGCTGTCGGACGCGTTTAAGCGCGCTCTGAATGAGCGAATTAAGAAGCGGGAAGTTTTTCCAGCAGCGCGTAATAGAAGCCATCGTGATCACCTGGTAGATTGTCGGTGAGGGAGGCAGCTGTCAGGCTGTTTTGGGGTCTTAAATGCCCGAGAGTCGGTAGTAAACGGGCATTGGTGTTGTGTTCAACAAACGTTTTGGCTTGGTTCTCGCCTTCTGCCCTGAAAACCGAACAGGTGCAATACAGCAGACGACCGCCCGGCTTGACCAAAGGCCAAAGCTGTTTCAGTAGGTTTTTTTGTATGGCGGCTAACTTATCGATGTCCGACTCACGACGCAGCCACCGCACATCGGGGTGACGACGCACAATGCCGGACGCCGTGCAGGGCGCATCTAGCAGTACCGCATCAAAGAGTTGACCATCCCACCATGATTTGGTTAAGGCCGCATCTGCAGCGATGATTTTGGCCTTGCGCCCAATGCGGTGCAAGTTTTGTTCGATGCGCTCGCAACGCTGCGCATCAATGTCCAAGGCGATGACTTCTGACTTCTCGCTCACCATCTCCAGCAAATGTGCTGTCTTGCCGCCAGGTGCGGCACACGCATCCAAAATGCGTAAAGGCCGAGTGGCGGGACTCAAGCCGTTGAGTAAGATTTGTGTCGCACATTGCGCCGCGGCATCTTGCACTGAGCAAAGGCCTTCAGCAAAACCCGGAATATCCCTCACCGGCTGCGCTTGTGCCAGCACCAAACCTTGTTCTCCCACAGGGTACGAATCCAATCCGTGGTTCGCCCAATCTGCTTGCAAGTCTTCACGACGGATGCGGTGCGTGTCTACCCGCAGAGTCATGGGTGCTGCTTGATTGTTCGCACGCAAGATATCTTGCCAATGGTCAGGGTGATCTTTTTGCAATCGCTTCACCCACCATTCGGGGTGGTTCCACTTGGCTTGCACGTCGTTGTCGGTGGCGAGCACCAAGGCATCGCGTTCGCGCAAAAATCGACGCAAGCACGCATTTAAAAAGCTGGCTTGCATTTCCAAGCTACGCGTATTCTTCGCGGCCTCTACGGCCTGGTTCACCAAGGTGTGCGGCTCGTAGGGGGCATTGTCTGGATCCCACGCCAAGGCCAGTGCGGCACACAGCAAGGCATCGGGCAACGGCGCAGGCGCACGCGACGCCAACTGCGCACGCAGGGCCTGTGCGCGGCCGAGCTGACGCAAGGATTGAAACAGCAGGGCTTGCACACCTGGCCGTAAATGAGTAGGCACGGCCTCTAGAGCGGCTGTACCCGACACACCACGTCGCACTTGCGCCAAGGCCTGTGCCACCGCTTGTAGCTGCTGCCACAGCGGGACGGGTGTATTTTTTTGTTCGATCATTCCAAAATTCGTCCGGGTTTAAATTTAAATATCCGCGCCATCCATGTAGCGGGGAACATCTCAATCGCTTCGTTGTAGGTCATCACAGTCTGGTTGAATCGCTGTAAATCGGGTTGTGTCGATATGCTCAACTCCGCCCATCGTTGCGTGAGCTCAGCAGGTACAGAGACGTAGTAAACGTCTGGGTGGGTCAGTGCTTCCCACGCACCTTGCAAGTCACGGCTGGTGGCCACCAAAGCGATGGAAGAGGAAGGCTCAAGCGGATGCTCCTGCATACGTGCCAATGCCATGGCTGACAAATTAGCAGCAACCTGCAATCGGGTCCAATGACTCGCACCCAGCTCAGGCGATAGCGCCGTGTGCCAGCCAGAAGGTGACGTGACCGCAGCCGTTGTGGCTTCTTGCACCAAAGCTTGGTAACGCAGCATGAGCTCTTCTAAGACCGCGAATTGCTTGTTCACCGCTGTCCGCAAACCCACCAATCGGCGGTAGGCACCCACGCTCCAAAACACCATCATGGCCACGAATAGCCAAAACCACCACGCATCAAGCATATTGAACTCCTCGTGCTTCAACCCTTTGGCCCAAACAACAAAGGCCCTTGCGGGCCTTTGTTGAGGGGGTCACTTTATGCTGCTTCGCCAGCACCGTGATCAACCTGAACTTCTTCGTCAGAAGAAGCTCCGGCCAGCTCAGCGGCTTCGGCATCCGCAATGGCACGGCGCTCAGCGTCATCCATCGCATCTTTGACCTTGCGTGCTTTGTGATAAGCCATGCCGGTACCTGCAGGAATCAGGCGACCAACAATGACGTTCTCTTTCAAACCGCGCAATTCGTCGCGTTTGCCCATGATGGCCGCTTCGGTCAACACACGTGTGGTTTCTTGGAAAGAAGCCGCAGAGATGAACGAGTCGGTCGACAAGGAAGCCTTGGTAATACCCAACAACAAGTTGGTGAATGTCGCAGGGACTTTGCCGTCACGTTGCAGCGCTTCGTTGGTGTTCAGAATTTCTGAACGCTCCACCTGTTCGCCAGCGATGTAACCGGAGTCACCCACGCTACCGACCACGACACGACGCAACATTTGACGCACGATCACTTCAATGTGCTTGTCGTTGATCTTCACACCTTGCAGACGGTAAACGTCTTGCACTTCGTCGACGATGTAACGCGCCAACTCTTCCATACCGAGCAAACGCAAGATATCTTGTGGGTCGGCTGGGCCGTCCACAACGCTCTCGCCTTTGTTGACCACTTGGCCTTCGTGGACCAAGATGTTCTTCTCTTTAGGAATGAGTTCGTCCCACACTTTGCCTTCTGGGTCAGTGATCTGCAAACGAACCTTGCCTTTGGTTTCTTTACCAAACGACACAGTACCCGTCATCTCAGCCAACATGCCCTTGTCTTTAGGACTGCGTGCTTCGAACAGTTCTGCCACACGTGGCAAACCACCGGTAATGTCGCGGGTCTTTTGACCTTCAACAGGGATACGCGCCAAGACTTCGCCTGGGCCCACATCCATGCCGTCGCGCACTTGAATCAATGAACCGATTTGGAAACCAATCGTCACCGGGTGGTCCGTACCAGGAATTTTGACTTCTTTGCCAGAACCATCGATCAGCTTGACCTGTGGGCGCACCACTTTGGTTGCACCGCGACGTTTCGGATCAATCACCACCAAAGTTGACAAGCCCGTGACCTCGTCCAATTGCTTGGCAACGGTCAGACCTTCTTCAACGTTTTCGAATTGCACCTTACCAGCGAATTCAGTGATGATGGGTCGTGTCAATGGATCCCAGTTAGCCAAGATCACACCAGCCTTGAGAGACTGGTCGGCCTTGACTGCCAAGATCGCACCGTACGGCACTTTGTGACGCTCGCGCTCACGACCATGTTCGTCATGGATGATGATTTCGCCAGAGCGAGAAATCACCACCAAGTCGCCTTTGGTGTTGGTCACATAACGCATGGTGGAGTTGAAACCAATCACGCCGTTCGACTTGGCTTCCACGCTGGAAGCCACTGCCGCACGTGAGGCCGCGCCACCGATGTGGAACGTACGCATAGTCAACTGTGTACCGGGTTCACCGATGGACTGAGCAGCAATCACGCCGACAGCTTCACCGTTGTTGACCAAGCCGCCACGGCCCAAGTCGCGGCCGTAACACATGGCGCACAAGCCGAAACGTGTTTCGCAGTTCAATGCCGTACGCACTTTGACTTCGTCAACACCAACGGCTTCGAGCACGTCAATGATGTCTTCGTCCAGCATGACGCCAGCTTTAACCAACACGTCACGTGTTTCAGGGTTGAGCACGTCTTCCAAGGTAGTACGACCCAAGATGCGATCGCGCAAGGACTCAATCACTTCACCGCCTTCAACGATGGCGCGCATGAGTTGACCGTTTTGCGTACCGCAATCGTGATCAGTCACCACCAAGTCTTGGGTCACGTCGACCAAACGACGTGTCAAGTAACCAGAGTTCGCTGTCTTCAACGCGGTATCAGCCAGACCTTTACGTGCACCGTGGGTGGAAATAAAGTACTGCAACACGTTCAGACCTTCACGGAAGTTAGCCGTGATGGGCGTCTCAATGATGGAGCCGTCAGGCTTAGCCATCAAACCACGCATACCGGCCAACTGACGAATCTGAGCGGCAGAACCGCGAGCGCCAGAGTCGGCCATCATGTAGATGGAGTTGAACGATTCTTGCTCGACTTCGTTACCGTGGCGGTCGATGGTCTTCTCTTTGCGGAGTTGGTCCATCATCACCTTGGAGACGGCATCACCGGCCTTGCCCCAGATGTCAACCACTTTGTTGTAGCGCTCGCCAGATGTCACCAGACCCGAAACGTATTGTTGTTCGATGTCTTTGACTTCTTTCTCAGAGGCAGAAATGATGGCTGGCTTCTCTGGTGGCACCAACATGTCGTCGATGGCGATAGAGATACCTGCGCGTGTTGCCAAACGGAAACCGTTTTGCAACAGCTTGTCTGCGAACACCACGGTTTCTTTCAAACCGCACTTGCGGAACGAAACGTTGATGAGCTTAGAAATTTCTTTCTTCTTCAACGCTTTGTTGATGTTCGAGAAAGGCAAGCCTTTAGGCAAGATTTCCGACAACAAGGCGCGACCCACGGTGGTATCGACCAAGCTGGTGCTTGGCGTGAACTCACCCGTTTCTTTGTCTTTGTTCCACTCGGTCAAACGCACGCTGACCTTGGCGGTCAACTCGGTCACATCAGCATCCAAAGCGCGTTGCACTTCCGTGATGTTGGCAAACACCAAGCCTTCGCCCTTGCCGTTGATACGGTCACGGGTGGCGTAGTACAAGCCCAACACAACGTCTTGTGAAGGAACGATAGAAGGCTCGCCGTTGGCAGGGAACAAGATGTTGTTCGATGCCAGCATCAAGGTGCGTGCTTCCATCTGCGCTTCCACAGACAAAGGCACGTGAACAGCCATTTGGTCACCGTCGAAGTCGGCGTTGAACGCTGAACAAACGAGTGGGTGCAACTGAATAGCTTTACCTTCGATCAAGATAGGCTCGAACGCTTGGATGCCCAAGCGGTGCAACGTAGGCGCACGGTTCAACATCACGGGATGCTCTTTGATCACCTCTTCCAAGATGTCCCACACCACGGCCGAACCGGATTCAACTTCTTTCTTCGCGGCCTTGATGGTTGTCGCAATGCCCATGGCTTCGAGACGCGAGAAGATGAAAGGCTTGAACAACTCGAGTGCCATCAACTTTGGCAAACCGCACTGGTGCAGTTTCAAAGTTGGACCCACGGTAATCACTGAACGACCTGAGTAGTCGACGCGCTTACCCAGCAAGTTTTGACGGAAACGACCGCTCTTACCTTTGATCATGTCGGCCAAAGACTTCAGGGCACGCTTGTTAGCGCCGGTCATGGCCTTGCCGCGACGACCGTTGTCCAGCAAGCTGTCCACGGCTTCTTGCAACATACGCTTTTCGTTGCGCGCAATGATTTCAGGCGCCTTCAACTCGAGCAAACGACGCAGACGGCTGTTGCGGTTAATCACGCGACGGTACAAGTCGTTCAAGTCAGAGGTCGCAAAACGACCGCCGTCCAACGGCACCAAGGGGCGCAAATCAGGTGGCAACACGGGCAAGACGCTCAACACCATCCACTCGGGTTTGATGCCAGACTTCTTGAACGCTTCCATCAATTTCAAACGCTTGGCGTTTTTCTTGATCTTGATTTCAGAGCCAGTCAAGTCATTGCGCAGCTTGTCGATTTCGACGTCGAGGTCGAGACCTTCGAGCAAATCGCGAATGCCTTCAGCGCCCATCTTGGCGATGAATTCGTCACCGTACTCAACCAACTTGGCTTCGTAGTCGTCTTCCGACATGATGGCAAATTTTTTCATCGGTGTCATGCCGGGATCGGTCACAACATATGCTTCGAAGTACAACACGCGTTCGATGTCACGCAGTGTCATGTCGAGCACCAAGCCCAAACGTGATGGCAGTGACTTCAAGAACCAGATGTGTGCGCAAGGTGCGGCCAGGTCGATGTGACCCATACGCTCACGACGCACTTTGGTTTGTGTGACTTCAACGCCGCACTTCTCGCAAATCACGCCACGGTGCTTGAGGCGTTTGTATTTTCCGCACAAACATTCGTAGTCTTTGATGGGGCCAAAAATCTTGGCGCAAAACAGACCATCACGCTCAGGCTTGAAGGTGCGGTAGTTGATGGTTTCTGGCTTTTTGACTTCACCGAAAGACCACGAACGGATCTTTTCGGGTGATGCCATGCCAATTTTGATGGCACTGAAATGCTCATCGGGCGTGAACTGCTTAAACAGGTCGAGTAACGATTTCATGTTTTAAATCCTTAATTAGTCAGAGTGGCTTGTTCTGTGGGTAACAGATCAAGCGCGATCCAACTCAATGTCGATGCCCAATGAACGAATTTCTTTGACCAACACGTTGAACGATTCGGGCATGCCCGCTTCGATCGAATGTTCGCCTTTGACAATGCTTTCGTACACCTTGGTACGGCCTTGCACGTCGTCGGACTTGACGGTGAGCATTTCTTGCAGTGTGTAAGAAGCACCGTAAGCTTCCAAAGCCCACACCTCCATCTCACCGAAACGCTGACCACCGAATTGAGCCTTGCCACCCAGCGGCTGCTGTGTGACCAAGCTGTATGGGCCTGTTGAACGTGCGTGCATCTTGTCGTCAACCAAATGGTGGAGCTTCAAGAAGTGCATGTAACCAATCGTGGTGGGACGATCAAACGCATCACCCGTACGGCCATCAAACAAATTCGCCTGTGTGCGCGTGGCGGTGAGGCCCTTTGTTTTGGCGATGTCTTCTGGGTATGCCAACTTCAACATCGTGCGGATGTCTTCTTCTGCAGCGCCGTCGAACACGGGGGTTGCAAATGGCACACCGTTGGTCAAGTTGCCAGCCATCTCGACGATTTGTGCGTCGTTGAGCTTGCTCAGATCTTCTTTGCGACCCGAACCGTTGTACAACTCTTCCATGAAGGCGCGAATCTCGGTGGCTTTGGCTTCTGCTTGCAACATGTTGCCAATGCGTTGACCAATACCTTTACCAGCCCAGCCCAAATGAACTTCTAGCACCTGACCCACGTTCATACGTGAAGGAACACCCAAGGGGTTCAACACGATGTCGCAAGGTGTGCCATCGGCCATGTAAGGCATGTCTTCGACCGGAACGATCTTAGAAACCACACCCTTGTTACCGTGACGACCCGCCATCTTGTCACCAGGCTGCAAGCGACGCTTGACCGCCAAGTAGACCTTGACCATTTTCAAGACGCCCGCTGGCAACTCGTCACCCTGTGTCAACTTCTTGCGCTTCTCTTCGAAGGCCAAGTCAAAGCTGTGACGGGTTTGCTCCATGGAGTTCTTGACGCTCTCCAACTGTCCCGCTGTCTCTTCATCAGAAGGACGGATGTCGAACCAGTGGAACTTCTCGACAGCGGCCAAATAGGCCTTGTCGATCTTGCTGCCCTTGGCCAACTTGTTGGGACCACCGTTAGCAGTTTTGCCGTTCAAGAGTTTTTCGATACGGTCAAACGCGTCAGCTTCCACGATGCGGAGCTGGTCGTTCAAATCGAGGCGGAAACGCTTGAGTTCGTCATCAATAATTTGCTGAGCACGCTTGTCGCGTTGGATGCCTTCACGGGTGAAGACTTGCACGTCGATCACGGTACCTTGCGAACCTTGGCTCACGCGCAGGGATGTGTCTTTCACATCGCTGGCTTTTTCGCCGAAGATCGCGCGCAACAACTTCTCTTCTGGTGTCAGTGTGGTTTCGCCTTTTGGCGTGACCTTGCCGACCAGTGTGTCGCCTGGTTGCACTTCTGCACCCACGTAAATGATGCCGGAATCATCCAAGCGGTTGAGTTGTTGCTCAGCCAAGTTTGGAATGTCACGTGTGATTTCTTCGGCACCCAACTTGGTATCACGCGCCATCACCACGAGTTCTTCGATATGGATCGAGGTGTAGCGGTCTTCCGACACCACTCGCTCGCTGATCAAGATCGAATCTTCGAAGTTGTAACCGTTCCAAGGCATGAACGCGATCAACATGTTTTGACCGATGGCGATTTCGCCGAGGTCTGTTGATGCACCGTCAGCCACCACGTCGCCCTTGGCGATCTTGTCACCACGCTTGACGATCGGACGTTGATGGATGTTGGTGTTTTGGTTAGAACGTTGGTATTTGATGAGGTTGTAGATGTCCACGCCCACTTCGCCAGCAGTTGCTTCAGCGTCGTTCACACGAACCACCACACGCGTCGCGTCGACGTAATCCACCACACCACCACGGGTTGCAGTCACCACAGTGCCAGAGTCGACCGCGGCAACGCGTTCGATACCTGTTCCGACCATGGGCTTTTCTGGACGCAACACGGGCACGGCTTGACGTGACATGTTGGCACCCATCAACGCGCGGTTCGCATCATCGTGCTCAAGGAACGGCACCAAAGAGGCCGCCACAGAGACGATCTGAGCGGGTGAAACGTCCATGTACTGGATACGCTCAGCACCACACAAAATGGAATCGCCGTTTTCACGGGCAGACACCAAATCGCCAGTCAGCTTGCCGTCTTTGTCGAGCGTGGCATTGGCCTGCGCGATGACGTATTTGCCTTCTTCAATAGCGGACAAATAATCAATGTCCATCGTGACTTTGGCATCAACCACACGACGGTAAGGTGTTTCAATGAAACCGTACTCGTTCAAACGGGCGTACAAAGCCAAAGAGTTGATCAAACCAATGTTTGGACCTTCTGGTGTTTCAATCGGGCACACACGGCCGTAATGGGTCACGTGCACGTCACGGACTTCAAAGCCTGCACGTTCGCGCGTCAAACCACCTGGGCCAAGAGCCGAAACACGGCGCTTGTGGGTGATCTCGGCCAGAGGGTTGGTCTGGTCCATGAACTGCGACAACTGCGACGCACCGAAGAATTCCTTCAACGAAGCAGAAATTGGCTTGGAGTTGATCAGGTCGTGAGGCATGAGTGGCTCTTGCTCAGCTTGACCCAAACGTTCTTTCACAGCTTTTTCGATACGTGCCAAACCTGTGCGGTATTGGTTTTCGGCCAATTCGCCCACGCAACGCACGCGACGGTTGCCCAAATGGTCGATGTCATCGACTTCGCCACGGCCGTTGCGCAAGTCCACCAAGATCTTGACCACGGACAAGATGTCGTCGTTGGTCAGAACCATCGGGCCTGTTGATTCGGGTGTGCCGACTTTGGCGTTGAACTTCATACGACCCACGCGCGACAAATCGTACGTGTCTGGGTTGTAGAACAAACGTTGGAACAGGGCTTGAACCGCGTCTTCTGTTGGCGGCTCGCCTGGGCGCATCATGCGATAGATGGCAACGCGTGCAGCGAATTCGTCAACGGTTTCGTCAGTACGCAATGTTTGCGAAATGTACGCACCTTGGTCGAGTTCGTTGGTGTAGATACATTGCAGATCTTGCACACCTGCTTCGCGCAATTTCTTGAGCAAAGCTTCTGTCAATTCGTCGTTGGCACGGGCGATCAACTCACCTGTGTCGCTGTCGATGATGTTCTTGGCCAACACGCGGCCAATCATGAAGTCTTCTGGCACGCTGATGTGCGTGGTTTTGCCTTCTTCCAACTCACGTGTGTGACGCACGGTCACGCGCTTGTCTTTGGCCACAATGACTTTGCCCGACTTGTCGGTGATGTCAAAGCGAGCCACTTCGCCGCGCAGACGTTCAGCCACAAATTCCATTTGTGCACCGCTGTCCATCAAACGGAAGTTGTCGTTCACGAAGAAGTTCGCGAGGATGGTTTCTGGTGTCAGGCCAATGGCCTTCAACAAAATGGAGACGGGCATCTTGCGACGGCGGTCAACACGGAAGTACAGCAGGTCTTTTGGATCGAACTCGAAATCGAGCCATGAACCGCGGTAAGGGATGATGCGTGCGCTGAACAACAATTTGCCAGAGCTGTGCGTCTTGCCCTTGTCGTGCTCAAAGAACACGCCTGGTGAACGGTGCAATTGAGACACGATCACGCGCTCTGTACCGTTGATGATGAAAGAGCCTTTGTCAGTCATCAAAGGCACTTCGCCCATGTAGACCTCTTGCTCTTTGACTTCCTTGACCACCTTGGACTGTGGCGTCGAAGACTCACGGTCATAAATGATGAGCTGCACGCGTGCGCGCACGGCTGAAGAGAAAGTCAACCCACGGGTTTGACATTCGCGCACGTCAAACGCGGGCTTGGCCAAGTTGTATTCGAGATATTTCATCTTGACAAAACCGTTGTGCGACACGATCGGGAATGCAGCTTCAAATGCAGCTTGCAAACCTTCTTGGGTGCGCTTTTTAGGAATGACATCTGCTTGCAAAAATGCGGTGTACGCATCTTTTTGCATTTGCAACAAATATGGAATTTCCAGCACGCTGTCGCGGCTGCCGAAACTCTTGCGGATACGCTTGCGTTCGGTGTATGAATAGGCCATGAGATCTCCGGGCTTGATCTTTCAGAACTGTTTTCTGCATGAGACATCACGTCCCATACATCAGGCTTGGCGGCTGGCCTCTACCAGCGTTGGCGGACGGTTGCGCATTGCACGCAACCCGAACCAAGGCATCTTCTGCAGTTGGGGTCAGAAGACACTCAAAAACGGGTTGGATTCAACCTGTTTATGGGTGCACTCTGTAAGCACAGAAGGCTGGAGGCCCTTCCGGGACACTCCAGCCTTGAAGGAGAACCGAATTACTTCAATTCAACCTTAGCACCAGCTTCTTCGAGCTTCTTCTTGGCAGCGTCAGCGTCGGCCTTAGACACGGCTTCTTTGACAGCCTTAGGAGCGCCGTCAACCATATCTTTAGCTTCTTTCAAACCGAGACCAGTGATTTCGCGCACAGCTTTAATCACGGACACTTTGTTTGCACCGCAGTCCAACAAGATCACGTTGAATTCTGTTTGCTCTTCAGCAGCAGCAGCAGCACCGCCACCAGCAGCAGGAGCAGCCATAGAGGCAGCGCTCACACCAAATTTCTCTTCGATGGCTTTCACCAAGTCGTTGAGTTCCATGACCGTCATGCCGTCAAGCGCGGTCAAAAATGCGTCTTTATCAAATGCCATTTTTATTTCCTAACAATTAGTTAAAACACGAATGCTGGCCTTAAGCGGCAACAGCTTCGCCTTCGCCTTTTTTGGCCGCCAAAGCGCTCAACACCACTGCGGTGCGAGACATAGGCGACATCAACAAGCCACACAACTGAGCCAACAACACTTCTTTCGAAGGGATGCTTGCCAATTGCTTAACGCCGTTCGCGTCCAAAGCTTTACCGCCGTACACGCCTGCGCGGATAACCAACTTGTCGTTGGTCTTCGCGAATTCAGCAACCACCTTAGCGGCTGCCACAGCGTCAGCAGAGAAACCATAGATCAGCGGACCGGTCATCTGGTCGGCAACAACTTCAAACTGGCTGCCAACTACAGCACGGCGTGCGAGTGTGTTTTTCAACACGCTCAGGGTCACACCAGTGCTGCGAGCTTTGCTGCGCAGTTTTGTCATGTCAGCGACCGTGATGCCGCGGTATTCCGCAATCACCATCGTTTGAGCTTGGGCGGCGAGCGTGGTCACTTCTGAAATGACCGCTTCTTTCTCACTGCGATTAAGACTCAAGGTCTACTCCTTTAAATGTGTCTTCAGGCATCTGCACTTTGCATTTACCCGTTAACACGCCACTTTTGCAGCGACCTATCTGTCAGGAAAAATTCCGTCGAGCGGGATCGCCATCTGCGTTGGTCATTCGATTAAGTGAAGTCAAGCCCCACACCAACGGTCTTGGATGGCCTGTGCGATTCCGAAAATCGCCTCAGCCCACCACTCGGGGCAACGTTTGCACGTCACCCGGATTTGCGATCGCTTTTTAAGCGACCAATGTTTGCACGTCTACACGAACGCCCACACCCATGGTGGATGACACGGCGACTTTGCGCAGGTAAACACCTTTGCTGGTTGCTGGCTTAGCCTTGTTCAAAGCCTCGACCAATGCCACCAAGTTGCCCTGCAACTTGTCAGTGTCGAACGAGCGACGACCGATGGTGGAGTGGACGATGCCGGCTTTGTCAACACGGAACTGGACTTGACCAGCCTTGGCATTGCGAACAGCAGTAGCGACGTCAGGCGTCACAGTACCGACCTTAGGGTTAGGCATCAGGCCACGTGGGCCCAAGATTTGACCCAAAGTACCCACAACGCGCATCGCGTCAGGAGCAGCAATCACCACGTCGAAAGGCATGTCACCCGCCTTGACCATAGCGGCCAAGTCGTCCATACCCACGATGTCAGCACCAGCGGCTTTAGCTTCTTCAGCTTTAGCGCCTTGGGCGAACACCGCAACGCGAGCAGTTTTACCAGTGCCGTTAGGCAAGACCACAGCGCCACGCACCACTTGGTCAGACTTCTTAGCGTCGATACCGAGTTGCACAGCAACGTCGATGGACTCGTCGAACTTGGCAGTAGCGCACTCTTTGATGATGCCCAAAGCATCAGACAAGGGGTACAGCTTGGTGCTGTCAACTTTGCCTTCGAAGGCTTTTTGTTTTTTAGTCAACTTGGACATTTACACGCCCTCCACAGTCACGCCCATCGAACGGGCGGAGCCGGCGATGATGCGAACAGCTGCGTCCAAATCGGCAGCATTCAAGTCTTCCATCTTGGCTTTAGCAATTTCTTCGAGCTGAGCACGAGTGATCTTGCCGACCTTGTCGACGTGAGGACGTGCAGAGCCTTTGTCGAGCTTGATGGCCTTCTTGATCAAGGTAGTCGCTGGAGGCGTCTTGATGATGAAGGTGAAGGATTTGTCCGCAAATGCAGTGATCACCACTGGCAATGGCAGGCCCGGCTCAACGCCTTGGGTCTGGGCGTTGAACGCCTTGCAGAATTCCATGATGTTCAAACCACGTTGACCCAATGCTGGGCCAATAGGTGGCGATGGATTAGCTTTACCTGCTGGAACTTGCAGCTTGATAAAACCGACGATTTTTTTCGCCATGCTTTTCTCCTTACGGGTGATAACGCCCTAGACCTATTGGCCTGCGAGCTCCCCGGGGTTAACGACTCACCTCAAACGTTTGGCGCCGAGTCGGGAAGCACCAAACAACAAACTTTTAACCGGCTTAGGTCTTTTCGATCTGGCCGAATTCCAATTCAACAGGTGTTGCACGACCGAAGATGGTGACCGAGACGCGCACTTTGCTCTTCTCGTAGTTGACATCTTCGACAGTGCCATTGAAGTCGGTGAACGGGCCGTCTTTGACGCGCACAAACTCACCCACCATGAACTCCACCTTATGGCGCGGCTTGTCCGTGCCATCTTGCATTTGACTGACGATTTTCTGGACTTCCGCCTCAGAAATAGGGGCAGGGCGATTCTTCGCACCACCCACAAAACCCGTCACTTTATTGGTGTGCTTGACCAAGTGCCATGACTCGTCATTCATCACCATTTCAACGAACACATAGCCGGGGAAGAACTTACGCTCAGCCGTACGGCGTTGGCCATTTTTCATCTCTACAACCTCTTCGGTGGGCACCAAGATGCGACCGAATTTGGTTTCCATACCCGCGCGCGCAATGCTTTCGCGGATGTTGCGCTCGACGGCTTTTTCCATACCCGAGTAGGCATGAACCACATACCAGCGTAAATCGGGATTAACCGGCGCGGAAGGGGCTGCGGCCGAGTCGGCCTCTGTGTTGTCGATGATGTCGGTCATTATTTTTTCCAGCCCAGAATCAGGTCGTAAAACACCCATTCGAGGGTTTTGTCAGTCAACCATAAAAACAGCGCCATGATCACCACGAAGGCGAACACGTACAAAGTCATTTGCGTCGACTCTTTACGAGTTGGCCACACCACCTTATTAACTTCACGCCAAGCATCATTGCCAAACGCCACCAATTGGCGACCTGGCAACGACAACAAGAACACGACCACCGCAACAGTCAAGCAACCGAGCAGCGCCAACCACTGGACAATCACGCCCTGCGCGGTCAATGCGTAAAACCCGACCAAGGCAGCAGCGACCATCGCAACCACCAAGGCAAGCTTGGCCTTGTCGGCGACAGTCGAGACGTTT
>CAIODK010000053.1 GCA_903856995.1 uncultured Burkholderiales bacterium | reverse complement strand
TTTTTGTGCCCTCCAGCAGGCATGAACATTTACTTTGCTTCTGCGGTGTTCAAGCAACCTATTCGAACGGTCGCGGCTTCAGTTGCACCCGCCTTGTTGGCGATCTTCGTCGGCACGATGTTGATTTCTTGGTTGCCACTCTTAGCCACCGGTCTACCCAGTTTGGTGACGTCGCTTATGCGTTGAGAAGTTCTAATTGATGGCTGACGCTGCGGTGAGACAGGTGCGCCAAGGTTCTGCGTGAGTGCCCCCGTGGGGAAAGCAACTCTCCCATGTGGACCTTGGCTTGTATACGGGGCGCACACATGATTTGATGCAAGGACTCTACAAATCCAATGTCATCGATAAACGCAGCCTTCGGGCACAAGGCGCCTGTTTCGGGGTCGGTGTAGCGGATGGCCAGGGGTTGCACCTGAATGTCGTGGTTGATCGCTGCTTCAAACAAATTGGCATGGAAAAGGCTGACCTTGCTCCCCGCGCTACTCGTGCCTTCTGGAAAACCTGCCACACAGTAGCCGTGGTGAAGCGCGCTCGAGACGCCGTCAACCATGAGACGTGCAGAACTGGGAGAGCCACGGTCAACATAAACGACACCACAGGCAGTGGCAATGCTGCCAACAACGGGCCATTTCCTGACTTCAGATTTCGCGACAAAAATACTCGGCTGTATGGTTTGAATAATGAGTGCGTCGACCCACGACACATGATTGGCGACCAGTAAACGTGGAAGCGCTGATGCATCCAGAAGCACGGATGTGGCTTCGTGTGTCACATGGATACCCAAAATATCCAATGTTTTTTGGGACCAGTCCTTAATTTCTTGTAACTTCCGCTCCCTGCTTAATCTTGGGAATTTGATCCACAAAATCCAGAAAGCGTTGCCAAAGGCATAGAGGAGTTTTAGGTATTTCGTCAGCATGGTTGGTCGCCAAGCATAGACAAGGTGTGTGACAGATTGGTGAATGTTTTGACGCGGATTGTCATGAATGTTTCATGCAACCTTCTTGGTTTTTACACATGGGTTGTCAAGAATTAGCGCCATTGATTCACTAAGGACAGACCATGAAAGAACTGCCAAACCCAACCATGCCGTTGTCATTCATTGATGTGCCCCGGGGGTCGCTTCATCGACACGATCATGACGCTCAAAAAATTTCTATCTCGGCACAAAAAACTGAAACCCGCCCAAGCTTAATTGTTGAATGGGCTAAGCATCAAGATGAGGTGCGTGAAGCTCAGCGTTTGCGATATGACGTGTTTGCGACCGAAATGGGCGCACGTTTGAAGGAAAGTATTCCTGGTCACGACATCGATTTGTTTGATGATTTTTGTGAACACCTGATCATCCGTGATGATGTCACGGAGCAAGTCATTGGGACCTACCGCGTGTTGACACCGGCACAAGCCAAACGCATTGGTAGCACCTACTCAGATTTGGAATTTGATTTGACACGTTTGCGTCCCTATCGTGAACGTATGGTCGAGTTGGGTCGCAGCTGCGTGCATCCTGATCACCGCCATGGCGGCGTGATCATGGCCCTATGGGGCGCGTTGGCTGAGTTCATGGTGCGAAACAAACTTGACGTGATGATCGGCTGTGCCAGCATTCCCATGTTGCATCAAGGCGTGGTGAGCGGTGAAGTGGCCGCCAGCATTTGGCACCAACTGAAGAAAACACATTTGGCCGGCGTAGAAAATCAAGTGACACCCCGCTTGGCCTTGCCGGTCGAGCAGTGGGAGATCAACCCTGCTTTTGAACCACCCGCCCTCATCAAAGGTTATTTGCGCCTAGGTGCCAAAGTACTCGGCGCCCCCGCTTGGGACCCAGACTTCAACACCGCAGATTTGCCCATGCTGATGAAGATCAACGATATGCCACCGCGCTATCGGAAACACTTCTTGGGCGCTTGATGCATTACAGAGCCATCTTCATTTCAGACTTGCATTTGGGGACACCCGGATGCCAAGCAGAAGCTTTGTTGGATTTCTTAAAGGACAACACGAGCGACTATTTGTACTTGGTGGGTGACATCATTGACGGCTGGCAATTACGCCGTCGATGGTATTGGCCACAAGCGCACAACGACGTGATTCAAAAGTTGTTGCGTAAAGCACGCAAAGGTTGTCGCGTGATCTATGTGCCGGGGAATCACGATGAGTTTGCCCGTCACTTTCTAGGTCACCATTTTGGTGGCATTGAGGTGGTCAAAGAAACGGTGCATTTAACGGCGGATGGTCGGCAGCTGTGGGTAATCCACGGTGACTACTTTGATGCCGTGGTGCAACAAGCCAAGTGGCTCGCTTATGTGGGTGACTATTTGTATGAGTTCACCCTCAAGTTGAACCGTTATCTGAACAACATGCGCGGACGATTGGGTCTGCCGTATTGGTCGCTCTCGGCGTACCTCAAACACAAAGTCAAAAAAGCATTGAACTATGTGACGGACTTTGAAAATGCGGTGGCCCATGAAGCAGCTAAGCACGGCTACCAAGGCGTCGTCTGTGGTCACATCCATCGTGCAGAGATTCGTGATGTGAATGGCGTCTTGTATTGCAACGATGGCGACTGGGTGGAAAGCAGAAGCGCCTTGGTCGAAAACGAACAAGGTGAGTTGTCCTTGCTGTATTGGCAGCCAGAACCAGTTGCAGTAGAGAAGCCTGCAGAGAAGCCTGAACTGGCCAAAGCTGCATGAAGATCGCACTCGTCACAGACGCTTGGCGCCCCCAAATCAATGGCGTTGTCACGACGCTGGTTGAGTTGGTGGACCAACTCAACGCCAAAGGGCATGTGGTCGAGGTGATTCATCCAGATTTATTCAGAACTAGGCCATGCCCAGGATATGCGGGCATTGATTTGGCGATCAGGCCTTATTCGCAGTTGGCTCGGCAATTGGATGCGTTTGTTCCCGACGTGATTCATGTGGCCACCGAAGGCCCCTTGGGTTGGGCTGCGCGTAAATACTGCATGAAGCATGCGTTGCCATTCACGACAGCGTTCCACACGCGTTTCCCTGAGGTGCTGAAGGCTGCTTTGCATATCCCCCTGTGGATGGGTTACGCTTTATTTAGACACTTTCATAAACCTTCAGCAGGCGTCTTGGTGCCGACGCAAGGTGTGATGCGTTTGCTGGATGGACGAGGATTCAGAAACTTACGCAGCTGGACACACGGCGTTGATATGCGCTTGTTTGGCTATGCGGAAACTGTGACGGATCATCCGGATTTGGTCGATTTGCCAAGGCCTATTGCCTTGTATGTGGGCCGTGTGTCCTATGAGAAAAATATCGATAGCTTTTTAGCCATGCCATGGCACGGGAGCAAAGTTGTCTGCGGCGTCGGGCCGCTTGAGAACGCGTTGAAAGAAAAGTTTCACCATGTGTGTTGGCTGGGTGTATTGCCGCGTGATGAGTTGGCGCTTGTCTACGCGAGCGCCGATGTGTTCAGCTTTCCCAGTCGCAACGAAACTTTCGGATTGGTCATGCTGGAGTCCATGGCGTGTGGCACGCCTGTCGCCGCTTATCCCGTTGACGGCCCGTTGGAGGTGCTCCGTGCAGACCCAGATCATCCGCATCATCGCAAGGGCGGCGTGCTGCATGAGGACTTAGCTTTTGCCAGCTTAGAAGCCCTGAAAGTACCACGCGCCGAAGCGCGCTCACAAGCGTTGACTTTCAGTTGGGATGAGTCAACCCGTCTTTTTGAACAACACATCGTACCTATTCGTCGCACTTAAATTCAAAGCATCGAGGTTCCGCCATGACGTCGTTTTGTTTTTTATCAAACTGTCTGAGTGACCCAAGTTTCGAAACCTTTCTTAAGGACACGCATCGCTATTTCGACTATCGCGATGTCAAGTTGCAATTGCTTCCTCAGCTCATCAAGTCGATCAAGCCCGTGACGGAGGTCGATGATTGTCAGTTCACTGGCACCAACCGATTCGAAGGCCAGTTTCCAGCGCTTCGCATTCAATCCCCTATTGGTTTTTCACCTGAAGTGATTCACATCGAATTCCCGCCACGGCGTGGGGCGTTTTGTGTCAAACAATCTGGACAGACATTCACCTTGCAAGGCATTGAAAACCTGGGCCATCACTTGCGTGTTCTGTTGGTCATGGGATTCGCACACAGGTGCGCAGGGTCACCGAATTGACTTTATTTCTTCTTAATAGTTTCATCATGTTATGTGAGCATTGATGCATTCAGGAGGATATCAATGCGAGTCACAGTCATCGGTTCAGGATATGTTGGTTTGGTCACAGGGGCATGTTTATCTGACCTCGGCTTCAAAGTTGTTTGTCTAGATAAAGATGAACATAAAGTGAAGATGCTTCAAGATGGGGATGTACCTATCTATGAACCAGGTTTGAAAGAACTTCTGTCACGCAACCAAGCCGATGGCCGAATTCGATTCACGGCGGACGTGAAAGATGCGATTGATCACGGTGATATTTTGTTTATCGCGGTGGGCACCCCAGCTCTAGAAGATGGCTCGGCAGATTTAGCGCATGTGTTGGCGGTTGCCTCTACGGTGGGTCAGCATTTGAAAGAGTTCAAACTCATCGTGAATAAATCGACAGTGCCAGTGGGGACGGCTGATCGTGTTCGTGCAGCCATCACGCATGAGCTTTCTCAGCGTGGCATGCCTGTGGATATGTTTGATGTGATTTCGAACCCAGAGTTCTTGAAAGAAGGCGCGGCGATCGATGACTTCATGCGTCCTGATCGCATTGTGGTGGGGATCGACGATGGGATTCACCATGAAAAAAGCCAACGCATGATGGGCGATTTGTACGCCAGCTTCAACCGCCATCATTCACGCACCGTCTGGATGGATGTGCGCAGTGCCGAGCTCACCAAATATGCGGCAAACGCCATGTTGGCAACGCGTATTTCATTCATGAATGAAATCGCCAACTTGGCTGATGCATTGGGTGCTGATGTGGATCAGATTCGTCGCGGCATTGGCGCTGACAACCGCATTGGCTATAGCTTTTTGTATGCGGGTTGTGGCTACGGGGGCAGTTGCTTCCCTAAAGACACGCAGGCCTTGGTGAATACGGCTAAAGCACATGGCCAGCACATGAGCGTGGTCAGTGCGACGGAACAAGTCAATGAGCGTCAAAAGACCTTGCTCGTTGACCGTTTGGTGCACCGACTGGGTAACGATTTGACCGGCCGCAAGATCGCCGTATGGGGGCTGGCATTCAAACCTAATACTGACGATATGCGCGAAGCGCCCAGCCGTGTGGTGATCAAGAGTTTGTTGCAACGTGGCGCACACGTGATTGCCTATGACCCTGTTGCGGGCCATGAAGCCATGACAGCCTTGGTGCTCGATTGCGCTGGCGACGAGGGCTTGTTAAATAATTTCAAACTTGTTGACCACGACATGGAAGCCTTGGACGGCGTCGATGCGTTGATGATCTTGACAGAGTGGAAAAACTTCCACAACCCA
>CAIODK010000052.1 GCA_903856995.1 uncultured Burkholderiales bacterium | reverse complement strand
GCATTGAGGTGATCGATTCGCCGCACTGTGGTGCGGCGCTGTGGCGGTCGGTGCAGCCGCAGCAAGTGCACTGCGAGCGCACGCAGTCTGCGCGCTACTGGCAGCATGTCGCACCCTGAGGGCGGTAGTCAGCGCGACAGGAAACGGTTGCAAGTCCACAGCCCGAACCGGTGAAGACGCACAGTGCTCAGCGCGACCGTGCGCCAGCTACCTCGCGCTCGCGCGCGATCACCGCCATGGCGTAGTAGCTGCTCCAGCTTAAGGAAACTCTGCAAGAGTCCCGCTAATTTGTGTTGACGAAACCCGTCATTTGCTATAAAATACATAGCATGAAACAAGCCTCTTTGAACCTTGATCTTTTGTCCAAGAAGACCCGCAAGCAAATCTTTCTCGAAGAGATGGAAACGGTTGTTCCATGGGCTGACTTGGAAGCGTTGATTGCCCCGTACTACTGCGAGGGAGTCAAAGGTCGGCCACCGTTTGCCTTGCAAACCATGTTGCGTGTCCACTTCATGCAGCAGTGGTTTACGCTGTCAGACCCGGCGATGGAGGAAGCGTTTGTTGATACACCGCTGTACCGCCAATTCGCACAGATCGAGGAGTTCACCCGCTTGCCCGATGAGAGCACCATTCTGCGTTTTCGTCATCGGTTGGAGAAGCACAAACTGGCAGAGCAGATCCTGGGTGTGGTGAATGACATCTTGGTTCAGCGCGGGCTGTTGCTCAAGACCGGCACTGTGGTGGATGCCACTTTGATCGCTGCCCCGTCATCGACCAAGAACAAGGACCACGCCCGCGACCCCGAGATGCATTCGAGCAAGAAGGGCGAGCAAATGTATTTTGGGATGAAGGGCCACATCGGCGCAGATGCCGAGTCGGGCCTGGTGCACACCGTGCGCGGCACCTCGGGCAATGTGCATGACATCGTCGAGGGCAACAGCTTGCTGCACGGTGCAGAGAAAGTGGCTTTTGGCGACGCAGGCTACCAAGGCATTGAGAAGCGCCCTGACGCAAAGCCCGATGTCACTTGGCACATTGCCATGCGACCAGGCAAGCGCAAGGCCTTGAACAAAGACAACGAAGCTGACGCATTGATCGACAAAGCTGAGAAGCTCAAGGCTGGTGTCCGCGCCAAAGTGGAGCATCCTTTTCGAGTGATCAAGCGCCAGTTCGGATATGTCAAGGTGCGCTACAGGGGCATGAAGAAGAACACTGCCCAACTCGTAACCCTGTTTGCTCTGTCGAATTTATGGATGGTGCGCGGTAAGTTGATGCAGATGCAGGCATGAGTACGCCTACAAAAAGGGGGATGCCCGTGAAAACGGGTGAAAACAGCCTGAAATGGGCGGAAAAGTGTCGGCATCTCGCGGGATTTCTTGGGAATCCCACTATTTGAAAATTAGTGACCCGGTAGTACTTTTGTGAACAGGTTTTTCAGACCATCCTCAGAACTGTGGCGGTCCCTGGGCTTTGACGAACTAGCCAGCGTTTGGCGCCGCTGCAAAACTGAAATCGATGTGCTGACTTGCCTGCGCCTCATGGTCTTCAATCGACT
>CAIODK010000051.1 GCA_903856995.1 uncultured Burkholderiales bacterium | reverse complement strand
CACTTTGAGTTCGTCGGGTCGTTGGTGTCCGGTGATGCCTTGTATCAAGATCCGGTCTGTGCCTTCGCGCGTGACGGTGGCTTGTGTAATGTCAGCCACAACATCCGGTGTCAAATAGCGCGCCGGATCATGAACTTCATACAAAATTTGTTCGCGACCCGTGCGATCGTCCACACGACCACCGGTGTTGGCGGCTTTGAAGACTGAAAACGTGCCGTCAGCACGAATCTCTGCAATCGGAAAGCCAATGCAATCCATGCCAGGTACTGATTTTTGCCCGGGTACGCTGTAATAACCGCCGGTGACCTGGGTGCCACATTCAAGCATGTGACCCGCCATCGTGCCACACCCCATCAGGTGCCAGTCTTGCATCGACCAACCAAAGTGCGCAATGGCAGGGCCCAAGGTAAGCGAGGGGTCGGAGACACGCCCTGTGACCACGATATCTGCGCCTTCGTTCAGCGCCTGTGCGATTTCGCCAGCACCTAAATAGGCATTTGCGCTGACAACGCGTGCGGGGTCAATATCGCTACCCAGTCGTTTGAGTAAAAACTTCAATTGCTCAGGTTGGGTCAGATCATCCCCATGCACCACAGCGATGCGTGGGGTGCGTAAGCCCTGCGCACGCGCCAGGGCAAAGATTCGCTGCGCACAGGCTTGAGGGTTGGCTGCGCCAAAGTTGCTGACAATTTGAATCTTGTGATCCAGGCAACGCTTAAGTACGGGCCCGATGAGATCGTCAAGCAAAGGCTCATAGCCCATCGCGGGATTTTTACGTTTTTCAATCTGGGCGAGCGCGAGGGTGCGTTCGGCCAGCGTTTCGAAGTTTAAGACGCCGCCGCCCAAGGCAATCAAGGTGTCGACCACGGGACCCGCACCATCGGTACGGTCGCCCGAAAAGCCGGTGGCGCAGCCCACGTACAAGGGCTTTGTCTGGGTCGATGCAGTATTGGGATCGCGAATTTGATTCTGCATAGGTAAACTCTGCTTAGATGTGGTCTGATATGACATCTATTAAATCATGCTTGCCTGGACGTCTGTCTGGCGCAGGCAGATTGACAGGACCGAGAGGCTAAAAATGGACGAATCCGTTGATGTATCAAGTGACAAACTGGCCGCAGCACCGCCGGTAAAGTCGGAGATTGTTGCTTCTCGCGTCTACTTCAATGGTCGTAACCCTCGCAGCGTTGAAATCGATGACTTAAAAACAGCCATCGCTGAACCCGACGCGCTGGTATGGCTAGGCGTAAAAGAGCCCGACGATGCCTTGCTCGTGCAGGTGGGGTTGCAGCTGGGGCTTGATGCCCACGTGCTTGATGATTTACGGGCCAAGCACCGCATGCCAAAGGTAATGGATTACGACAGCGTGGTGCTCATCGTTGCCATGACGGTTGAGGTGCGTGCCTCGGACGGCTTGCCCGCGTTTGGCGAGACGCAGATGTTGATTGGCCCTAATTTTTTATTGACTGTCAGGCGAGGAGCCCTGGCGCCGCATACCGAGTTGCGTCGACGTCTTGAGAGCATGCCTGATCGTTTGGCGCGCGGTAGTGATTTTGTTGCGGCTGAGCTGCTTGATTTGTTGATTGATCGCTATAACCTGGCAAACGATATGTTTGAAAAAACGATCGAGCCGATGGAACAAACCATGTTGTTGCGAGGCCTTGAAAAGTTGAAGGTTCGAAGGCTTTATCAATTACGACGTGATTTTCATAAAATGCATAACGCGATTTCGCCGCTGGGTGAAGTTTGCCGTCGCCTGGCGCATATCGAAATGGCGCCCATTGATGCGCAGACGCGCGCCCAATTTGGTGAGCTGTCTGACCGCGTGTCACGGGTTGATCGCTTGCTTGATAACTTGGGGGATGGTTTAACCTTTGCCTTCGAAGCGGGCATGCTGATTGAGCAGGCCAAGCAGACTGAAACCACGCGACGCTTGGCGGCGTGGGCGGCCATTTTGGCTGTGCCCACCGCAATTGCCGGTATTTATGGAATGAACTTTGAGTACATGCCTGAACTCAAATGGAAATACGGTTATTTGTTGGTGGTGGGCGGTATGGGCGTAATCTGCGGCACACTGTATTACCGTTTTAGAAAGGCCAAGTGGTTATGATGTTTTTTTTATAAATAAACAATATCTTTCATAGACTTAGATGAAATTCTCTATTAAATATTCTCAGTGGTTGCCGGCCTTGATGATTGTGACTCTGGCAGGCGTCGGCGGTGCTTCAGACGTGATTCGCCCAGCGCACGGCTCAGGTCAATTTACCCTGACGGGCAAGATCGTTCAGGTGTCTGATGGCGACACCATTAATATTCTGGTTGAGCAACAGACGCACCGGATT
>CAIODK010000050.1 GCA_903856995.1 uncultured Burkholderiales bacterium | reverse complement strand
GGTGCAGGTCGCGGCTTCAGCTGCCAGTGCCGCCAGTGCCCCCGCAGTGCCGGCCGCTGACGCCTCAGCGCCTGCAGTCGCTGTTGCCGCCAAGCCCGAGGCTAATTCAGACGAGGCTTGGGTCAACCAATTGCCAGACACCGGCTACGTGGTGCAACTGGCTGCGATGGATACGCAAGAAGACATGCGTAGCTTCCAACGCAGCAATGCGGTGTATGCCAAGGCCCGCATCATGCGGACCCGTCACAAAGACAACGGCAAGCGTTATTTCATTTTGGTGGCTGGGCCTTTTGACACCAAAGCGCAAGCGGACGCCTTTATGCAGTCCAACCCTTTGTTGAACAAGGGCTGGTTGCGTGGCACCAAGTCCATGAAAACCCAATTCTCGAAGTCTTGAGACGTTGCTAGGAACAAGCTTATGAGCCACGAACACGACAACCCCAGCCACACCGATGCATCGGCGCCTGAAGGTATCCATGCGGATCCGGCGCCGTTTGAACCGAGCTTTCAGCCGGGCTCTCTGCCAATCCTTTCGGTGCCCGATTTGCCCGATGACGCGCAGGGCTTGAGTGCCGAAGCATTGGCGCAAGTGCCAACGCTGACAGATTTGGTCCATGACGAGCCAGGCCAAGAGATCTTGGCTGAACCAGCCGAACCTGCGGCCGTGACTCAAGAGACGCCGGTTGAAGCCGATACATGGGTTGAAGGGCTACACGTCCGCATGGGCAAGCTCACGGACGAGATACACACACTCAACGCCAGACTAGACGGGCTTGAGGAACAAAACAAAGCAAAGGTTTGAACATGGCGGATGAACAAAATACGACGGTCGAGGCAGAAGTGCCCGCTGACGCCATGCTGGATGTGGATGCAACGGCTGATCGTTTGAACGAAATCGCCTCGCAATCGATCGACACCAACGAGGTGGCGCGTCAGATTGAAGAGCTCACATCGGTCGTTCTCGATTCGGCCGAGGTGTCGACACGTTCGGCATCGATTGCCGCAGATGTCAGCGCGACCATGCGTGCCGTGGTTTCCAAGATTCAAGAAAACAACCGCCGTAACGTGATGCACTCGCGCGTCATGTTGGGTGCTTTTTGCACCTGTTTGTTGATCGCCATGGCGATCTTTTTTGCCATCACGTTGAAGATGACCAAGTCCATCAAAGAGCTCGACACCATGGTCTACGCCATGGCAAAGCGGGTGATTGAGGTCGACGCCAGTCTGACGGCGATTGGCAAGACTAACTCTGACTTCTCTGAAATCACGGACAAGCAAGACGAAGTCATCACCACGCAAAGCCAAGTGGCCAAGCGCTTAGAGGAAATCGGCAAGAGCATGGCGACGATGCCTGCAGTGGTTGCCTTAGAGGCGAACAAGTCCAGCGACGTTAAGTTCAAAGACATGCAAAAGCAGTTGACGGGTCTCGAAACCAAACTGCAATCGTTCGACAACAAATTACAGTTCGTGGCTGAAAAGAACTCAGCCCGTGCACCTGCCCCTTCGGCGGCAGCACAAGGCCCGAGCACACAGGTGTTGTTGGCAGAAATTCAAAAAGTCAAGTCTGACTTGATGGCGGCCCAGCAACTGCGCGACCGCAACCAAGCCTCTTCAGATAACGCATCGATCAAGAGCATTGAAAAGTCGATGGACAAGGCCACGCAGGCCGCAGGTGACGCACAACGTGCGGCAGACAAAGCGGCGCAATCCGCCAAGGATGCAGCCGCTGAGCGTTTGGCCCAACAAAAAGCGGCGGCTGAACGCGCCGTGGTGATGCGCATGCAACCTGAGAAGGTAGAGAAATCGGCGGACCAAGTTGCTGCCGAACGTGCGGCGGCTGAGAAAGCTGCGGCCGCCCGTGCCGCGAAAGCTGCTGCTGAAAAAGCAGCCGCAGAGAAGGCTGCAGCGGCCGAACGCGCAGCGGAGAAAGCCCGTGCGGCAGCAGCTGCCGCTGCGGCAGCCGCGCCACCGCCTGTGGTGCGCGAGAAGCCGATTCAGTTTCCGCGCGTGCCGGATTAATGCCAGATTAATTAAGCAGGGCTCATGGCGAAGCTCTGTGCGCTGGCCAATGGCCAGTCGCCAAACACCTGAGGCAAGTTGCTCACATCGCTTTGTAGCAGTGCGCCGGGCGCGAGGGTGTCGACCAAATCAGACAAATGCAAGGTTTGTGTCTCACTGACGCGACGCATGAAATGTCGCGGCGTGAAGTCATGGGGCGTTTGCAAACCGGACGCTTCCATGAGCTCTTGCAATGCTTCGAGGGTGTGCGTGTGAAAGTTGTGCACACGTTCGGCTTTGGTGGGGACCACCAAGGCCATTTGTCGTTTGGGATCTTGCGTGGTCACGCCTGTGGGGCAGTTGCCTGTGTGACAGGTTTGGGCTTGGATGCAACCCAGCGCAAACATAAAGCCACGTGCGCTGTTGCACCAATCGGCACCCAAGGCCAAGGCCCGTGCCATGTCAAAGGCGCTCACAATTTTGCCGCTGGCACCCACCCGAATGGCATCGCGCAAGCCTGCGCCGACGAGGGTGTTATGCACCAAACGCAGCGCTTCTTGCAGGGGCATGCCCATGTGGTCAGAGAACTCTAAGGGGGCGGCGCCGGTGCCGCCTTCAGCACCGTCGACCACGATGAAGTCTGGCTGAATACCGCTCTCGAGCATGGCTTTGACGATGGCGAACCATTCCCATGGGTGACCAATGCACAGCTTGATGCCCACGGGTTTGCCTTGGCTCAAGGTGCGCAATTGCTTGACAAATTGCATCAGCTCTAGGGGCGTTGAAAAGCTGCTGTGTGCGGAGGGCGATACGCAGTCTTGGCCCACCATGACGCCGCGTGCTTCGGCAATTTCTTCGGTGACTTTGGGGCCTGGCAAGACGCCCCCGTGACCGGGCTTGGCGCCTTGGCTGAGTTTGATTTCCACCATCTTGACTTGGGGGGATTGCACATTCTCTGAAAAATGCGCGGGGCTGAAATGGCCTTGGTCGTCGCGGCAACCGAAGTAGCCAGAGCCGATCTCCCATATCAAATCACCACCGTGGGTGCGGTGGTGGCGCGAGATAGAGCCTTCACCGGTGTCGTGTGCAAAACCGCCCAGTTTGGCGCCTAGATTGAGGGCCAACACGGCATTGGCACTGAGTGCGCCAAAGCTCATGGCGGAGACGTTGAAGAGGCTGATGTCGTAGGGCTGCGTGCAGTCCTTGTCACCGACCTTCACGCGGAAGTCGTGGCCCTTGAGTTGAGACGGGGCAATGGAGTGGTTGATCCACTCATAGCCGATGGCCCGTACATCGAGCTGTGTGCCGAAGGGGCGTTTGTCGGAGGCGCCTTTGGCACGTGTGTAGACCAAGGTGCGTTGGGCGCGAGAGAAGGGGGCGGCTTCGGTTTCAGACTCTAAGAAGTACTGGCGAATTTCAGGCCGAATGGCTTCAAGCATGAAGCGCACATGCCCAATGATGGGGTAGTTACGCAAAATGGCATGGTGCGATTGCTGCAGGTCGTAGAGGCCGACGACGGTGAGAATCAAAAAGAGGGTGGGCCACCAGCCACTGAGGCCCATCACGCCAGCACCTAAGAGCGTGAAGATAAATAACACCAACGAGGCCATGAACGCTGTGTAGCGCACTGGATAAATCTGATTGAGTTTGTCCAGCATGCGCGAGGCTCCTAGGCTAAGTGGTGTTTATCGTTTGTTCGTCAGTTTGGCTGCGAGTTTGGTTTGGGCCAAGGCCGACACTTCAGCACGTAAGCGCGCCGATGACAGCTGCTGGTCTGCCGCATGCTGCACATCACTGAGGTGCGACAAAATCGTGCCACGCAAGTCGAGCAAGTCTTGGTCGAGTTTTTGCAAACGTTCTTGGAGTTCGCGTTGCAAAGCCATGCGTTGCGTGAGCAAGTTGACTTCAGCGGCAATCGTGCGCCAAGTTTGTGTGAGTTCGTCGCTCGGGGCAACGCGCAGTTGTTCAAACAGTTCGTTGATCAGCGGGTCAAAAATGGGCGATGCGCTGCTGGGAGCTTCAGGCGACTCTGTCAACGTGGGGACGTTGTCTGGCACGGCGTGATGGGTTGGCTGTGTCGCAGGCTGAGCAGGTGCAGCCGTCGTTTGCGTGTGGGATTGCAGAATCGCATTGACCTGACCCCACCCGTCACCCGGGGTGTATTGCTTGAGTCCTTTGAAGGACAAAAATTGGGGTTCGGTACTCATTTACTCATGACACCCATGGACATGCGCTTGAGGAACTGCGGGATGCTCATGGACGCGATAGACGTGTTTTGCGGCGCAGGGGCTTGTACCGCTGCTTTGGGTGACAGTTCTTCAGGACGGACTTTTTGCATGCGATGGCGACCCAAGATGGAGTACTGACTAGAGAGCGTACTCGAATTGGCCAAGAAATTACTTCCTGCGGTAGCCCTGTTGGGCGCGCCTGCTGTACGCATGCTGCTGGCTGTGCCGCGTGTGTTGATGGTTTGGCGCATGCCTTGGGCGGACTCGCGCATTTCGCGTGCGGCACAGACAGACTTACCAAACTCATTGAAGGACGCACCACAAGCATCTTGCAGATCCATCAGGTAGCCACGCTCAAACATTTCTCGTGCAGATTGGGCTTCCAGCACAGGCGGGGCCAGCATGAAGCTGACGGGGAAGCGTTGCTTCGAGAATACGTCGCTGTTGAGTTGCTCGACTTGCACGCGTGTGGGGCAGACCAACAATGTTGGGGGTGTGTGGATGGCCGAGTCAAATACCCAACGGTGGCGGCTCAAGAAGCCCGCTGTGGCGGTCAATTCGATTTCAGAAACCGAAGTGGGCACGATTACCAAGTCGTATTCGAACATCAGCTCGCCCGCGATGGAGTCGGTCCATGTCAAATCGCAAATCACCACCTCTGTGCTGCTGGCCGCGCGACGCAGGTGCAAGCGTGCATCCAAGATAGGGCGATTGCCGCCTTGGTCTAGCGGGAGGACGTGGTGTTGCACGACCACGCCAATATTAGGCGCACGTGTCATCCAAGTGCTGGAGGAACCATGGGTGTCAAAGTCAATCAATGTCACGGACTGGCCTTGGCGGCGCATGTACGCAGCCAAGTTGGCTGATACGGTGCTTTTACCGACGCCACCCTTTTGGCTGGTGACCAAAATTTTGAATGTTGACATTTTTTCTCCAGACTGCGTAAGCAGCACGTCACGTTTTTGTTTTTCAAACTACCGCAATTTCTAGCGGGGAATGGAATTTACATGGCAGATCTACCTAGGTCAATGGGCCATTTGCCGCATAGATATTGGGCTCAAGCAAGCCGGTTAAATTTTTGAATACTTATATACTCGTCAAATTCTGTAAAAGAATTAAAATTAAGAAAGTTGCACATGTTGTTGATTTATAAAAGATTTTGCGAAAGTGTCAAAAAAAACAACACTTTTAATGGAAATAGGATCCGTTAAAATTAAAGCGTTATTTCTAATACTTAAAAAACCATGTCCAAACGTCTTTTTGCTTTCTTGTCTATTGTGGCTATTGCCTTGTTGTCTGCTTGCAGCTCAACCAAGCTTGACAACGTGTCGGATGCAAAAGCATCGTCATCTGTTGCCTCTGTGGTGGCCGATCACTTGAACCCCAACAGCGCGATCTCTAAAGAGCGCAGCGTTTACTTTGACTTCGACAAGTTCGACATCAAAGCTGACCAAACTGCTGTGGTTGAGCGTCAAGGTAAATACTTGGCCGCTAACGCTGCTTTGAAGATCCGTGCTGAAGGCAATGCCGACGAGCGCGGTGGCCGCGAGTACAACTTGGCTTTGGGCCAAAAGCGTGCTGAAGCTGTGTTGCGTGGTTTGAAGGCTTACGGCGTGAAAGACGCGCAAGTCGAACCCGTCAGCTTTGGTAGCGAGAAGCCTCAAGCTGCTGGCCACGACGAAGCCGCTTGGGCGCAAAACCGCCGCGTTGATTTGGCTTACCCTGCCAAGTAATTCTTCGATCTCTCGCTGCGGTTAATGCAACTTAACAGCGAAGTCATCACAACACCACCGCGGGCCTCGGCCACGGTGGTGTTGTTACGTGATGACCTGCAAAAAGGCATCGAAGTCTTTTTGTTACGCCGCCACAAGGCCTCGGCCGTGTTGGGTGGCGCTTATGTTTTTCCGGGTGGCAAGTTAGACGAGGCCGATTGTTCGCCTGACTTGCATGCCTATCTAGATGCCACGCCACAAGCGCTGCACAGCGCTTTGGGTGAGCCTGATACGTCAGTGCCCACTGCCGCGGGCCTGTATGTGGCAGCTGTGCGCGAGGTGCTGGAAGAGTGTGGTGTGTTGTACGCCCGCTTGCAGGACAACCAAGCTTTGGCACATGACGCGGCGCAACGTCTGCGCTGGCAACAACAGCTTCATAGTGGTCAGGCGTTTGCCGAGGTGCTGCAAAACAATGGTTTGCGCGTGGACACGCAACTCTTGGCCCCGTGGTCGCGTTGGATCACGCCCCGCTTGGCCTCGGTCAGTAACAAGCGATTTGATACGCGGTTTTTTGTGGGCGTGTTGCCGCATGGGCAACATCCGACCCACGACAACATCGAGGCGATTGACAGCGTGTGGCTCAATCCGCTTGAGGCCTTGACCCGCTATTGGGCGGGTGACTTGCCGTTGGCGCCGCCTCAAATCATGACCTTGGCATCCTTGCTACCGCATCGCGATACCGCCAGTGTGTTGCGAATGGCGCTGCAGCAAACGCCAGCGTTGATCTTGCCTGAGCCTTTTGACGACGAAAACGATGGCGTGCGGACCCTGTGCTACCCCGGCGATGCCCGCCACTCGGTCTCGCAACGCGCGATGCGTGGCCCTACGCGTTTACGTTTTGTCGCCGGACGGTTTGAACCCACCGGTGGTTTTGAGGAATTTTTATGAGTTCGGTTTCTTCGTTCAATTTGCAGGGTAAAAAGGGTTTGGTGTTGGGCCTTGCCAATGCGCAGAGCATCGCTTGGGGCTGTGCGCGTCAAGCCCACGCAATGGGCGCTGAGCTGGTGGTTTCCTGCTTGAGCGACAAAGCGCGTGCCTATGTTGAGCCACTGACGCAGCCTTTGGGCATGGACTTGCAAACCTGCAACATCGAAACACCAGAAGACTTGGCGACCTTGGTCAACTCTGCCGTGGCCAAATTCGGGCGCTTGGACTTTGTGATCCACTCCATCGCCTGGGCCCCGCTAGAGGACTTGCATGGTCGTGTGATTGACAGCTCCAGCCTTGGGTTTTCGCGGGCCATGGAAGTCTCGTGCCATTCGTTTGCCACCTTGGCCAAGCTGTGCGCGCCACACATGACACAAGGCGGTAGCATGATTACCATGACTTATTTGGGTGCTGATCAAGCTGTGCCGCACTACGGTTTGATGGGGCCTGTCAAAGCAGCGCTGGAGTCGCTGGTGCGTTACATGGCTTTGGAGCTTGGCCCACAAGGCATTCGCGTACATGCGGTGTCACCTGGCCCTATCCTTACCCGCGCTGCGTCTGGCATTGAGGCCTTTGATGCGCTGCTGCAAAACGATCTGGCCAAAGCGCCCTTAGGCCGTTTGGTGAGCTTGGAAGAAATCTCTAACCTCAGCACCTTCTTGTGTACCGATGCCGCCAGTGGCATGACAGGGCAAACCATTTATGTAGATGCAGGCAGTCACGCCGTGAACTGAAGAACACCATGAACGACATCACTGAAAACACCAACGACCCGAGCAACGAGTGGCTCGACAACTACCCCTACGACGTGATCTTGGTGGGTCAAGCGGCGCGCATGGTGCGCACCTTGACCTTGGCCGATATCCAAGCGTTCGCAGCGGTGTCGGGCGACACCAACCCCGCCCACCTCGACCCCGAGTACGCCAATGCCACGTTGTTTCATGGCGTCATTGGGCACGGCATGTGGGGCGGCGCGCTCATCAGCACGATGCTGGGCACGGTGTTTCCTGGACCGGGAACGATCTATCTCGAACAGAACTTGCACTTCAGTCGCCCCGTGCGGATTGGCGATACCTTGAACGTGACCGTCACCTGCACCGCCAAGCAAGAAGATAAAAAAACGGTCGACCTCGATTGCTTGCTCGTCAACCAACACGGCGAACGCGTGCTGTACGGCGTTGCGCGTGTGATGGCCCCCAGCCAAAAGCTACGCTTGCCGCGCATCCATGCGGCGCACATCAGCTTGTTTGACCCAGAGCAGCGCCACGCCAATTTGCTGGCGCTGGGGGCGCACCTTGCACCGGTGCGCTGCGGCGTGGTGCACCCGTGCGATGCCGACTCGCTGCAAGGTGCGATGGATGCGCACCATGCGGATCTCATCCAAGCCGTGCTGATTGCCCCTGAACAAAAACTGCGTGCCGTGGCCGCAGAAGCTGGTATTGATTTGACTGGCATCGAAGTGATTGACGTGGCGCACAGCCATGCTGCCGCTGAGTTAGCTGCCCAAATGGCGGCTGATAAAAAGCTGGAGGCTCTGATGAAAGGCAGCCTGCACACGGATGAGTTGATTCACGCCGTGGTGTCGCAAAAGGGTTTGCGCACCGGCCGACGCATGTCGCATGTGTTTCGTTTTGAAACGCCCATGTATCCGAAGCCGCTGTTCATCACCGACGCGGCGCTCAACATTGCCCCCACGTTGCTCGAGAAGGCCGACATCGTGCAAAACGCCATTTTGTTTGCACAAATCATGGGCGTCGCGGTTCCGAAAGTGGCGATTCTGTCGGCGGTAGAAACCGTCAACCCCAACATTCCTTCCACGGTCGATGCCGCCGCCTTGTGCAAGATGGCCGACCGGGGGCAAATCAAAGGCGGTCTACTCGATGGCCCGCTCGCCTTCGACAACGCCGTGTCCACACACGCAGCTGAGATCAAGCACATTGCATCAGCTGTGGCGGGCCACGCCGACATCTTGGTGGCCCCTGATCTGGAGTCCGGCAACATGATGGCCAAGCAGCTCGAATACCTTGCCGGAGCCTCGGGTGCTGGCGTGGTGCTGGGCGCAAGCGTGCCTATTGCCCTGACCAGTCGCGCCGACAGCGCCACCACCCGCAGCGCGTCTGCCTTGTTGGCCAAGCTCATCGCCCATCACTACCGCACGCATCCCGCATGAGCATCTTGTCTGTCAACGCGGGCTCGTCGAGCCTCAAGTTTGCGCTGTACCCGATTCAAAGCGGCTGCATCGGCGATGCTGAAGTCACAGGCTGCATTGAAGGCTTAGAGCCTGCGGGCCAGCCACGCATCAACTTTTCCGCCACAGGACAAAGTAAATCGTCGACCCCCGTGGCTGCGTTGCCTGAGCAAGATGTGTTTGATGCCGCGCTCAGCGCGCTCAAAGGTTTGCTGGCCTCTCGTTTTGCCCATGTGCGTGTGCAGGCCATTGCCCACCGTGTGGTGCATGGTGGCGCGTTCTTTAGCCGCAGTGTGTGCGTCACGCCCGAGGTGATGGCGAGCCTTGCCACCCTCAATGCGCTCGCGCCGTTGCACCAGCCACACAACCTAGCGGGCATCCGTGCATTTGCTGAATCATTCCCAGACGTGCCTCAAGTAGCGTGTTTTGACACCGCATTTCACCGCACGCTCTCGCCCTTAGAAACCACCTTTGCCATTGACAAACAGCTCACCGCGCAAGGCGTGCGACGCTATGGTTTTCATGGCTTGTCTTACCAATACGTGAGCCAGGTGCTGCAACGCGATGTGCCGCGCTCTGCGGGCCGAACGGTGATGGCGCACTTGGGTAACGGTGCCAGTGTGTGCGCCACCACGGCCCATCAGAGCCGAGCCACCACCATGGGCTTCTCGGCCTTGGATGGGTTGATGATGGGCACGCGCAGCGGTGCGATTGACCCAGGCGTGTTGCTCTACTTGATGGAGCAGGGCTGGGGCCACGATGCCATTCAGACACTGCTCTACAAACAAAGCGGCTTGCTCGGCGTATCGGGCGAGAGTGCGGACATGCGTACCTTGCGAGCCTCAGGCTCTGAAGCCGCACGCTTTGCCACCGATTTGTTTGCCCACCGCGTGACACGCGAAGTGGGGGCCTTGAGCGCCTGTATCGGCGGCCTCGATGTGCTGGCCTTCACGGGTGGCATCGGCGAGCATGATGCGGTGCTGCGCCAGCAAGTGTGCGACGCCTTGGCTTACTTGGGCGTTCGCCTAGACAACGCCCGCAACGCAAAAGCCCTTGGAGACCGCGTCCTTTCGATTCACGCCGAAAATAGCGACATTGAGGTTTGGGTTGTGCCCACCGACGAAGGCCGTGTGGCCGCACAAGACGCACTTGCGTTTCTATAAAATTTTCTGAAAGAACTGCGTGAGCATCAAAGACGCCATGAGCTGCTTCACCACGGGCGTGACCGTGGTGACCGCTCACACCCAAGGGCAAGACTGGGGCATGACCTGCAACTCGTTCAATACCGTGTCACTCGACCCCGCCATGGTGTTGTGGAGCGTGCGCAAAACATCCCACAGCCATGCAGCTTTTGTGAATGCGGGTGGCTACATGGTCAACGTTTTGGGTGCGCAGCAAAAAGACCTGGCGCTCAAATTCGCACAAGGGACGCAACCAGAACGCTTTGAAGGTCTGCACTTGCTGCGCGGTGTGAACCAACACGCCCGCTTAGAGGATGTGATTGCATGGTTTGACTGCCGGATTGCACACGTGGTGTCGGCCGGCGATCACGACATCTTGATTGGCGAAGTGCTCGACTTTGGCGTGCAAGCCGGTCACGGATTGGCTTACGCCCAGCGCAGTTTTGGCGTACTTGCTGCGTTTGACGAATAACCGGCGTTGAACCGATCAAGGTTCAAGATCCCCGCTTCGCTTGGCTCACTCTGAACAAGCAGAAGAGCGTCATGCAGGCCACAACCAGCAAAATGAACTTGTCGTGCTCGTATTTGGAAAAATCTACGGCAAAGATAATTGAAAATTCAAAAATCGCAACAAGCGCCAAACTTGTTTTAAGACACGCAAAGCCAAGAAAATTAACAAATTGCATAGTGAGGGCTTCGGTTGGTGAAAGCCAATGTTATGCCTGTCACATTGATGACTTTTACGGTATTTGTACTAGTATTTCGTCATGGACAAATCGAGTGCGCCGCTTAAAAAGTTCTAATTTTTAAATAAAACACACTTGAATTTGGTAAAAGTTGTCTCCATGTAGATTGTCCACAAAGGGAGAAACTTATGAAAGACATCTATTTGCGCTTCATTGCGCTTGCCAATGCGATTGAAGGAAAGTCTGAAGCATTGCCTGCGATTGACGCAACAGCCAAGCAATTGCTCAACGTGATTGCCGTGTGCCATGTGCAAGGCCGATCAATGACGGTGACGGACGCTATGTCGTTGAACTCAATCGCAAGCCCAGCCACCCTCCATCGCAAGCTAGATGACTTGCGAGAGTCTGCACTCATTGAGCAAGTATTTGAGGGCAAAAACCGCCGAACCAAATACCTCGTTCCGACCCAAGTCGCTGACAACTACTTCGCCCGTTTAGGCCTGCTGATGAAGCAAGCCCTTGGCGCTGCTTGAAGCTATCATTGATGCGTTCACGCGTCACCGTGTGAATAACCTGCCTTCGAGGCATTGGAGCCCAGCTCCTCGTATGCGCCGACAGGTTTCCCACATGAATTAACGGAGCTCTTATGAACCCCGTACGCCTCACCCTTAGCAAAGCAGTGCTAGCCCTCTGGTGCGCGGTCGCCTATTTTTGGGTTTTTAAGCTGAATACCGTGCTTTTTTCATCCTTTGAATTCACGCAAGGCGTGCATTGGGTTTTTCTCCCAAGTGGACTGAGAATGCTGTTCGTTTTAGTGCTGGTGGGCTCAGGAGCTGTGGGCATTGCAACGGCGACATTCCTGACCTGCTACCTGAATGCACCAGCTGACCAACAAAGCTTTAGCATCGTCACAGGCCTTATCTCAGGCATTGCACCCTTGCTAGCGCGGCAACTTTGTGTGGACTTCTGGAAGCTAGACCCTCACCTCAGCAACTTGACCTCAAAGTCTCTTGTGCAAATCTCCTTGGTATTTAGCGTGACCAGCGCGTTATTGCATCAGCTTTGGTTTTACTGGAGCGGCCTGAGTGAGAACTTCATTGCGAACTCGGTTGTGATGGCGGTGGGAGATTGGGTGGGGACCGTCATTGTCTTTGCAACGGCATCTCTGCTCATCAAACTTTACAAAACCACCATGGCATGACGGTGAGCCGTATGCGCTTGCATTCGCACTAGGCTTTTCCCCAATTCATAAGTTTATAAGTACAACTAGTATTCTTGGAAAAGGGTGTCAACAATGAATGCTGAGCAAATGTGGGTCAGGGCGTGTAAAACACTCATCACTGAGAGTGGGTGCTGTGTATCTGATATGCCAATCCAAGACCATTTGAAAGAAATATTTGTTGAAGCGGTAGAGCTACATCAACTCAGTTTTGAGGCATCTACCTCTTTTCTTTATAGCCTCTACTATTTCGGCCAGCTCTCGCTCATTGATCTATTGCTGCTTGAAAATGAGCAGCCAATCAGCATCGATTTTTCAACATTCGATGCTGTACTTGACGCTCAAAAACAATGGGCAGAACGGGCAAGTGATTATCAAAAACTAATCGTTGTTTCCACCCCGTTGCATTCCGTCACAGATGATCTTTTGCATAAATTCTCAACGTTTTAAGAGTTGGCGTTTTGTGTGAAATTCCTATAAATTTTGGCGAATGATAGATAAACAGTAAAAATAATAGGCTATTCGCAAAATTTGAGATCTTGATGAATTTCAATACAATTCTTTTGATGAAGAAAACCTACATTCGCTTCTTGTCACTGGTTCACGTTTTGGACAGCACGTCTACGCACGTCTCGAACATAGATCAAACAGCTAAGCAATTACTCAATGTGATTGCCTTACGTCATGCGCAAGACAAGCCACTGAATGTCACAGACGCCATGGCGTTGAGTGCCATCGCAAGTCCTGCCACCATCCATCGCAAGTTAGATGACTTGCGGGAGTCTGGACTGATAGACCAAGTGTTTGAGGGTAAAGATCGCCGTACCAAGTACCTTGTGCCGACGCCAAACGCTGACGAATACTTCGCTGAATTAGGTAACTTGATGCAGAAAGCACACTTGGCTTGATTCTCGGAATCTGAGGCGTTACAGTTTTTCTGTTGCTGATCTGTAGATTTTGAGCGCGACAGCCGCAGTTGATAGCACGATCAATGCGCCAATGAAGTTGCCAACAAACATGACGAATGCGCCTTCAATGAACGCGTCTGATTTGCCATACCAATAGAGCCACATTGAACGGAACAAAGCAGTAATCAAAGCAAAGATCGCTGTGATTTCTAAAAGTGGCTTGAGCGTGATCTGAGACAGATTGATGTCAAGTTTGAAGTTGTCAACTGCAATGTAACGCGCTAGCAATGGGGCACCCGCCGAGATCAGACCAGAGACGATATTGAACACATGATCGTCCTGTGACCCGTTCAAATAGTAGAAAAATAAAGACCCAATGAAAACGCCAAGTGCGCCTGTCTCAACAAAGATCAGCACTAACAGGACGCGCAGCCCCATCGGAATGAACACCCAACTGATGCCCTCAGAAAACTTGAGATCATCGAACAAAAAGACGTTCAGTTTGTAGGTATAGAAATAAATAAACGCACAGAAAAGCGCACTCAACATGTGATGGAAGATGTTGCTCGCGGAGAGTCGATCAAACTTAGGCATACATGTGTCCGTGAATTACTGTCACTGAACTCGCGTCAAAAGTAACTAACGCATAACCCCAAGCAGGTCTTTGAGTCTAAAGGGGTTCACCTAATAAATTCTTACAAATATAAATATATTAAATGCTGATGGTTTTTGCGGTTGCGATAAGTTTGACAACAAATCGCACAGAAATTGTTTGTGATGGACAAATCGACTGTGCATATGGCTTTGACTATAATTATGTTAAATCCATGAAATCAACATACCTCCGCTTTCTGTCCCAAGTCGATGCCTTTGAAAGCACGTCTGCACACGTGTCAAACGTAGATCAAACAGCCAAGCAATTGCTCAATGCGATTGCCTTGTGCCATGCGCAAGGCAGGCCCATGACCGTTAAAGACGCCATGTCATTGAGCGCCATCGCAAGTCCTTCCACCATCCATAGCAAGCTCAATGACTTGCGTGAGTCTGAACTCATAGAGCAAGTGTTTGAGGGTAGAAACCGTCGCACCAAGTACCTCGTGCCAACATCAATCGCTGACAAATACTTCTCTACTTTGGATGAGTTGATGCATACGATGTGTAAGGACAAGAACGTGAAGCACGTAAGCGAAGATGCCTCAAACAAACACAGCGACAACGCGCGCAGACAAGCCTAGAGCCGCGTTTCTGCGTTTCTGATGCAGTCAAAAAATGGTTTACAATCTTGCGCTGATAAGGTGGTATAGCTCAGTTGGTTAGAGCGCAGCATTCATAATGCTGATGTCGGTGGTTCAAATCCACCTATCACCACCAAACAAAAAGCCCGTAGTCTCTGACTACGGGCTTTTCTGTTTTTGGAGCTCGATTTGGGGCTCGACCTAGTTATTGCTGCACGGATTGCACGTAGCTATCAATGGCGTTCACCCCGGTCATGACAAAGCAGAGCAGTATCAAGAATATGGCGAGAACGTAGAAGGTCAGACGCACTTCCGCGCGCTCTAGCCTGTGCAGGCGCTGCATCAGGGGTTCAGCCTTTGGGTAGCTTTCTCCGTTGAATAAGAAGCACAGCTCACGCACAGAGAAAACGACTTGGTATTTTTCGTACAAGAATTTTCTGTACGCTTGATTACTCAGTCGTCTCTCGTTTCTCGTGAGAGTTCTCTGTCGCATGTCGATGCGTGACCGTGGGGCTTGAGTCATTTCTTATTGCAGCATTTGAAAAGCTTGGATGTCAAATTTTAGGGCGTGTTTTGGTGCAGGTGAATGACAGTTGCACCACGCTTGCGAAAACGGATGTTAAGCATCTCGACCAACACCGAGAAAGCCATGGCAAAGTAAATGTAGCCCTTGGGGATGTGGTGGCCAAAACCGTCGGCCATCAGCACCACGCCGACCACCACCAAGAAGGTGAGGGCGAGCATTTTGATGGAAGGGTGGTCTGACACAAATTGACCGATGGCTGAGGCAAACAGCATCATCAAGCCCACAGAGGCGACGACGGCGGCGATCATGATGGCCACTTCGTCCACCATGCCGACGGCAGTGACGATGGAGTCGAGTGAGAACACCAAGTCGACGACCATGATTTGCAAGATCACAGCGGTCAGGGTGCTGGCGATGGCGTTGCTGCCGTGCCCATCTTCGCCTTCCAGCGATTGGTGGATTTCACCTGTACTTTTCCAAATGAGGAACAAGCCACCTAGGATCAAAATGAGATCGCGGCCTGAGATCGATTGGCCGAAGGCGGTGAACAGCGGTGTGACCAAGCCGACGATGAACGACAACAGCAAGAGCAAGCCAATGCGCATGAACATGGCCATGAACAGGCCCACGCGACGCGCGAACTCACGCTTGTCAGGGGGAAGTTTGTCCACCAAGATGGAAATGAAGATGATGTTGTCAATCCCCAGCACCAGCTCGAGTGCGGTGAGGGTGGCAAAGGCAATCCACGTTTGTGGGTCAGACAAGAGTTCCATGCGGGCTTTCGCGAGAAGAAAACCGCATGGTAGTCAAGGCCTAAAGATCCACAGAAAGTAGGTCTTTAGGTAAGTCGTGCCGTTTATTGGTTGGTAAATGCAGCGGGACGTTTGTTGACGAATGCATCCATGCCTTCTTTTTGGTCCGTCGTGGCAAACAAGGCGTGGAACAAGCGGCGCTCAAACATCACGCCATCGGCCAGGGTGCCTTCAAATGCGCGGTTGACCGACTCTTTGGCGGCCATGGTGGCGATTTGTGAGTAGCCGCAAATCATCAGGGCTGCACCCAAGGTTTCTTCCATCAGCTTGTCCAACGGCACGATGCGGCTGACCAAGCCAGCACGTTCAGCCTCTGTCGCGTCCATCATGCGGCCAGTCAAGGTCAAGTCCATGGCTTTGGATTTACCCACAGCGCGGGGCAGGCGTTGTGTGCCACCGGCTCCAGGGATGACGCCGAGTTTGATTTCGGGTTGACCAAACTTGGCGTTGTCGGCGGCGATGATGAAGTCACACATCATGGCTAATTCACAACCGCCGCCCAAGGCGAATCCGCTGACCGCAGCGATGACGGGCTTGCGAATGGAGCGGATGGTTTCCCAGTCGCGGGTGATGTAGTCGTTCTTGTACACATCGGCAAAGCTGTAGGTGGCCATGGCGCCAATGTCTGCGCCTGCTGCGAATGCTTTTTCGCTGCCGGTGATGATCATGCAACCAATGGCTTCGTTGGCATCAAAGGCTTTGAGGGCTTGGCCCAATTCAACCATCAAGTCCGCGTTGAGCGCGTTGAGTTGCTTGGGGCGGTTGAGGGTGATGACGCCCACTTTGTCTGCTTCTGTGTGGACGGTGATGAATTCAAAGCTCATGTGAATGCTCCTAAAAAATGGAATACCTATGAAAAGGATGGTCTGAACTATAGGGTCAGCCAATGGCTGACCAATTTGGCGTTGTCGATCGCGAGACGGCAGCTGCTGTGGGGTTTGGCGTCGGGTAAGGCGAGGGTGAGGCGCAACAGCTTGCGGTCTCGGCTGACGAGGGCGGTCACCTTTTTGGCTGTGCCTGCATAGAGTGTCAGGTCGTCTAGTTTTTTCAAACGCCAAGCGGAGGGCGGTTTAGCCGCGACCTCCACGCCCAGCCATTCGTCACCCGGTGCAAAGCCGGCACGGTGGGCGGCGCTGTCCGAGAGCACGGTTTTGATGTGCACGCCTGTGTCTTCGCTGACGCGCAGGCCTAAACGTTGGGCGAGTTGGGCGGGGTCATGGTGAACGGCCACGCCATGCGCTGCGAGTAGTTTTGCAAGGGGAAGGTCGCGTGTGCCATGCACCCATGCTTTGAATTCTGCTGCCCATGAACGGCCAGTGAGTTCTTTCAGCACGGCCAAGACATCGGCTTCGTGCATGGGGCCGGCTTTGCAGCGAACCCATAGGGCGCGCATCACATCATCCAGCGACACGGTGTGGTTCTTCACCCCATGTTGGCGCAGTGTGAGGTCGAGGCACAAGGCCACCAACGACCCCTTGGTGTAGTAGCTGACGGTCAGGTTGGGGCTGTTGGCATCTGGGCGGTAGTACTTGGTCCAAGCCTCAAAGCTAGCTTGCGCCACGCTGTGCACTTCGCGGCCGGGGGTCTGCAAGACTTGGTTGATGGTTTTGTTGAGTCGCTTGAGGTATTGCACGTCATCAAGCAAACCGGCGCGTCGCAACAGCAAGTCGTCGTAGTAGCTGGTGAAGCCTTCGAAGAACCACAGCAGTTCGGTGTAGTTTTCTTGGGTGTAGTCGTAGCGCGCAAATTCGGCGGGGCGCAAGCGCTTCACATTCCAGGTGTGGAAGTACTCGTGGCAGATGAGACCCAGCAGCGTGTTGTAGCCCTCAGGCTGCTTGGCGTCGCCCAAGCGCGGCAGGTCGGCGCGGTTGCAAATGAGCGCCGTGGAGTTGCTGTGCTCTAGCCCACCATAGCCATCGGCCACGGCGTTGAGCATGAACACGTAGTTCTTGTGCGGGATCTGTGCACGTTTGCTGCCATGCCAAAACGCGATGGCGGTTTCACAAATCTTTTGGGCATCCCGCAGCAAACGTTCACCGTCAAACGCGGGCGTGGCGCCTGCCACCACAAAGCGGTGTTCAATGCCACGGGCTTTGAAGTTGCCTGACCAAAACGTGCCCATCTCGACTGGGCAGTCCACCAAGGCGTCATAGTTGGGGGCCTCGTAGGTTCCAAAACCGTGCCGATCAATTTTGAGTGGTGTGAGGCCGGTGGCGACTTGCCATGGCTGGGTGTGGTGTGCGTTGAATCCATTAGCCACCAGCTCTAACTGGTGCGCGATATCGGCTTGGCCATCGACTTGCAGGCACAAGCTGGTGCCGTTAAAAAAACCGCGTTGTGCATCGAGCCATGCCGTGCGTACCGAGTTGTCGTGGGCGTGGACTTGGTAGTGCAGGGTGAGGGGGGTGTTGGTCTCGCAATCCATCGCCCATGTGGCTTTGTCGAGTTGCTGCACGGCCACGGCGCGTTGGCCTTGGCGTGCGCTGATGCGGGTGATTTGTTTGGCAAACTCGCGCACCATGTAGCTGCCAGCAATCCACACGGGCAGCGAAACACGTTGGTTGGCGGCGGGTTGCGCAATTGTGAGTGTCACGCCATACAGGTGCGCGTTCAGGTCGGCGGCTTCGATGCGGTAGTGCATTGCGTTAAGTGGCTGCAGCACCCAGCAAGCAACACAAGGTGGACACCACAGTCAGGCGAAAGCGCAGCGTCATCCAGTCTCGCAAACCGGCTTCAGGCCAAGTTTTGCGGTCGACCAAATAGCAGGCGACCAAGAGCAGGGACAGCAAAGGCAAGCCTGCATAGGCCGGCATGATGACGGCAATCCAAGCCACCAAAGAGGGCGTCACGCCCCACACCATGTGGAACTTGCGTTGGGGTGCGTTGTGGCGCAACCCGATGCCCCAGTGAATACCGCCCAAAAACGCGGCGACGGTGGCGCCATAAGCGCTGAGCGCAATCGCCACAAAAGGATGGGCCTCGGGGCTGACGATCCACATGAAGAATGCAAGCACCACAAACGGAATCAGGCCTGCGTAGCCCAAGCGTTCAATCAGTTGGCCAGCGTCGCTGTCTGGGGTGATGGGGGTGTGAACCATGATGATCTCGTGTGTTTATTTACTAGCGTCAGCCAATAATTTTTCTATTTGTGTGGTGTTGATCGCGCCTGGCACGCGTGTGCCGTCTTGCGCAAACATCGTGGGCGTGCCCGTGATTTTGTATTTGCGGCCAAACTCTAAGTTGCGGTCAATCGCGGCGGTGCTGCACTGCGCGGCAGGCGCGGCTTGGTCGCGGGTCATCATGTCTTTCCAAGCGGTGGCGGGGTCTTTGGCGCACCAGATGTTGCGTGATTTTTCAACCGAGCTAGGGCCAAGCACAGGCATTAAGAACAAATAGATGGTCACGTTGTCGACCTTGGCCAAGTCGCGCTCAAAGCGTTTGCAGTAGCCGCAGTTGGGGTCTTCAAACACGGCGAGTTTGCGCTTGCCGTTGCCGTGCACGATGGTGATGGCGTCTTTCATCGGCAGGGCGCTGAAGTCGACCGAGTTCAGTTTGGCTTCGCGCTCTTCGGTCAGGTTGCGTTTGCTTTTGGTGTCGATCAAGTTGCCTTGAATCAAGAAGTTGCCTGCAGCGTCGCTGTAGTAAATCTCGTTGGTGCTCAGACGCAGCTCGTAAATGCCAGCCAAGGGGGTGGGCGTGATTTCTTCAATCTTTGGGATTTGCGGAATGCGCTCGCTCAGTGTTTTGCGAATGGTGGCCTCGTGGCCTTGGGCCATGACGCTGGAAAAGCTCAGGACGAGTAGGGCCGCGGTGGTGAGTGAGCGAAGGGTGTGTTGCATGTTGCGGTTCTTTAAAAATTAGCCCATGGCCTGCTGCATGGCCCAAGCTTTGACGGGGGCAAGGCTGTTAAAACCATTCATGCCCCAGTTGCGCAGCGCTTGCACGCCAGCGTTGGGGTGTGCAAAGAGTCGTTGCAAGCCGTCGCAGGCCAGCCAGGTCGGCACCATGTCGGCTTTGCGGGCGCGTTCGTAGCGACGCATGAAATATCGGTCGCCCACGCTGCGCCAGTAGTCTTTGGCTTCACGGGCTTTGAGCACGTTTGCCAGCTCGGCCACATCGGCCAAGCCGAGGTTCAGGCCCAAGCCCGCGAGTGGGTGGATGTTGTGGGCTGCATCACCGGCCAAGGCCCACGCACTGCCGTCTGAAAAGTTGCCGGTCCAGCGGTCGGCACGTGCCAGTTGCAGGGGCCACATGGCGCGTTCGCTGGTCAGCTCGATTTGGCCGAGCACGCCGTGGCTGGCGTTTTCCAGTGCAAGAGAAAAGGCATCGGGGCTCAAAGCCAACATGTCTTGGGCACGTTCGGGCGGGAGCGACCAGACCAAGCTGGCGGTATCGCCCTGCGCTCCGCCCAAGGGCAGCAGCGCCAAAATTTCTAAGCCGTGTGCGCCTTGGCTGAACCACTGCAACGCTTGTTGCCGGTGCGGTGTGCTGCAACGCACGCGGGCGGCAACGGCATGTTGTTGGTAGGGCAGCACTTCAAAGTTCACACCCAGCTCAGCGCGGGTGGCGCTGGCGCGGCCTTCGCACACCACCGTCAAGTCGGCAGGGGCAGGGGCGGTGAGCAAGGTGATCTCGGCGGGGTATCGCACGGCCTCGGCCAACTGGGCTTCGAGCACGGGCACATCGACAATCCAAGTCAGGCCATCAGGTGTGGGGCTCTCGAAGTGGGTAAAGCCGCCATCATCACCCCACACGCGCATGTGCTGCACGGGTGTGGCGTGCAAGGCGTCTGGCCAGCAGCGCAATTCAGACAGCAAGTCACGAGAGGCGCTGTTGAGTGAGTAAGCCCTAACGTCCTGAGTATTTTTGGCAGGTGAAGTTACCAACCCTACGCGCAGTTTTTGGCGCGCGAGCAGCAAGGCCAAGGTGCGTCCCACCATGCCATCGCCACGAATACAAACGTTTAGTTTCTGAGCCATGCGGTGGATTGTAGGAGGGCGGCACAATGCCGCATGGCCTCAGTCTTTCAGCCCTCACATTCGCAAGCGCAAGGCGCACCTTCGCCTGCCGAGTTTGAAGCCTGCATTGCCGCCTTGTGGGTGTTCCCTGTCAAGTCGTGTGCTGGCATCTCGGTGCTGCAAGCGGTACTCACGCCCACGGGCTTGGCCCATGACCGCGCGTGGATGGTGGTTGATGCCGATGGCGAGATGCTCACTCAGCGCGATCTGCCGCGCATGGCCTTGATCCAGCCAGCGCTCAAGCATGCTGATCTGAGCTTGCACGCCAGCGGCATGGCGGTGTTGTCGTTGCAAGCGGCTGCAACCCAAGTCGACCCCGTCATGGTTCGGGTGTGGGACGACGTGGTCCCCGCCTTTGACATGGGCCCCGTCGCCAGCGCATGGCTGACCGAGTTTTTAGGCAGTCAATTGGGTACCTTGCGATTGGTGCGGTTTGACGAACGTTACCACCGCCCCAGCAACACCAAGTGGACGCAAGGCGTGCAAGCGATCAACCAGTTCAGCGACGGTTTCCCCGTGTTGGTGGCCAGCACCGCGTCGCTGGATGCGCTCAACGCCCGCTTGCATGCCAAGGCTGAGAAGACGGTGGACATGCGCCGCTTCCGTGCCAACCTGGTGTTGGGCAATGCAGCGCACGGCGCGCAAGAAGCCGTGGCCGCCCATGACGAAGACCGCATTGGCACTTTGACCATCACCACCGATGGCGAGGCGGTACAGCTCCAACCCGTCAAGCCTTGTCCGCGTTGCCCCATCCCCAATATTGATCCCGATACAGCCCAAGCCCATCCCGCGGTGAGTGACACCTTGCAGACCTACCGGCAAGACGCGCGCGTCAACGGCGCGTTGACCTTTGGCATGAATTGCATCCCGCTCGCGGGCGTGGGCCAAGTGCTGCGCGTGGGGCAACGCATTAGCGCTGACTGGGCGTTTTAGCGGCTGGGCACAGGCCGCACGACCTCGCGCAAGATGCCGCCGCTTTGCACTGATCCGGTGCTGCTGCCTTCGTCTCGAACGCGGGCCTCGCAGGCTTCGCGGTCGTCGCCCTTGAACACGCGGCAGCGTTTGAACTGGTTCTTTTCAAACAAGTTGGCCGTGGTGTCGCTGAGCAAATGACGCCTAGCCTCGGCCAAGGCATTGCGCGCCTCTAGGCGGCAAGCGGCTAGGTCGTGCGTGGCTGGTTGGGCCTCGCATTCGGCCAGGTCTTGCTGGTAGCGGACCTGCAACTCGTCTTGCGGTTGAGCATTGGGTTGTGCCTGCGCGAATAGGCAAAAACTAGCGCAAAGCAGCACTTTGGCTATGAAAAAAGCGTCAGGGTGTGTGTGGTTCATCTCAAGTTCCAAGGCGTGTAAGCCGCCTCATTACAATCTACACCAGTTACAAGGATATTTTTATGAGTTTGAAATGCGGCATCGTGGGTTTACCCAACGTTGGTAAATCCACCCTGTTCAACGCCCTGACCAAAGCGGGCATCGCGGCTGAGAATTACCCCTTTTGCACGATCGAGCCCAATACGGGCGTTGTCGAAGTGCCTGACCCACGTCTGCAGCAATTGGCCGAGATCATCACGCCCGAGCGCATCGTGCCTGCGATCGTGGAGTTTGTGGACATCGCAGGCCTCGTGGCTGGCGCCAGCACTGGCGAAGGCTTGGGCAACAAGTTTTTGGCCCACATCCGCGAAACCGACGCCATCATCAATGTGGTGCGCTGCTTTGAAGACGACAACGTCATCCACGTGGCCAACAAGGTCGACCCCATCGCCGACATCGAAGTCATCCAGACCGAGCTGTGCTTGGCCGACTTGGCCGCGGTGGAAAAAGCCATTCACCGCGTGAGCAAAATTGCCCGCTCTGGCGACAAAGAAGCCGTCAAGCAAATGGCGATTCTTGAGAAATGCCAAACCGCGCTGAACGACACCAAGCCCGTGCGCACCATTGACTTCACCAAAGAAGAGCTGGTCGAACTCAAGCAGTTTTTCTTCATCACCGCCAAGCCCGCCATGTTTGTGGCCAACGTGTCCGAAGACGGCTTTGAAAACAACCCTTTCTTAGACCGCCTTAAAGAGTTTGCGAAAGCGCAAAACGCGCCCGTGGTGGCCATCTGCGCCAAGATCGAAGCCGAGTTGTCCGAGATGGAAGACGCTGACCGCTTGGAGTTCCTCAAAGAACTCGGCCAAGACGAGCCGGGCCTGAACCGCTTGATTCGCTCTGCCTACACCTTGCTGGGCCTGCAAACCTACTTCACCGCTGGCGTGAAAGAAGTGCGCGCCTGGACCATCCATGTGGGCGACACCGGCCCACAAGCCGCGGGCGTGATTCACACCGACTTCGAGAAGGGCTACATCCGCGCCCAGACCATCGCGTTTGAAGACTTCATCGCCTTCAAAGGCGAACAAGGTGCCAAAGACGCAGGCAAGATGCGCGCTGAAGGTAAAGAATATGTCGTCAAAGACGGCGACGTGATGAACTTCTTGTTCTCGTCTTAAGTGACTGCTTTGCAGTCAAGAGAAAGCCGCTCTGTGAGCGGCTTTTTTGTTGGGCGTTTGGCAGGTTCAGGTCGCCAAGTATTTGTTGAGAGTTATTCTGCGAGTTTGTAGGTTTCTAAATAGTCATCCACTGCGGCGATGAACTCTTTTTTCAAATCAGCCAATGTGGTGGCTTCGTAAGTCACCAAATCGTTGATGCACAGAACCTTGCCGTGCAACACGTTGTCTTCCACGGATGTTTCGATTGAACCGTTGTATCCCTTGTGGGTAAGCATTTCCATGTTGACTCCTTAAATCGTTACGCTCATTTTTAGCTGCAATGCAGACGTGTGCCTATTC
>CAIODK010000049.1 GCA_903856995.1 uncultured Burkholderiales bacterium | reverse complement strand
TCCAAGAAAAAGTGGGTGTCAGGGTGACGGATTGACCCCTAGTGATCAGGCTACTGCTGGCCACCAAGTCATACGTTGGCACTAGACTTTCTACGGCCTTGATGGTCACCACTTGAGTCGTTGTAGCCGTCAACGTCTGTGGACGCACCGTAGACGGGTCTTGATAACTGACAGTCAGCGTGTAAGTTGTTGTTTGAGTGGGGTTGACCTGAATCGGCGAGTTGGATGTCACTGCCTGAAGTTGCGTTGCGCCTTGCGCATCCAGCCAACTCACGACAGCTAAGCCGTAATTGAATGTCGGTAACAACAAAGCTGCATTACCTGAGTAAATCGGGTCTGCTGAGCCAGAGCGTGCCAATGCAATTGCCGGCGCGGCCCCCGTAGAGGACGTCGACCCGCCTCCACCCCCACCCCCACACGCGACGAGCAAGCAAAGGCCTCCAACCGCCAGCAGATGGCGTAGCCAGCGAATGAAAGGGCTCTTGATGGCGCTGAAGATCTCAAAGTTCATGGGCGTGGTGTCAAAACGGTCTGTGGCGCTGAAATTAGCGCCGTACACAGATGTTTCGACTTCGCCACTGATTACTTGAATCGCCACTTGAAGACGGCCACTACAATCTTGGCTTCGGTTGGGGCGTTAGCTCAGTTGGTTAGAGCAGAGGACTCATAATCCTTTGGTCCGCGGTTCAAGTCCGCGACGCCCTACCATTCCAACTTTTTCAGCCACCCTGTATCAACGTACATGGTGGCTTTGTTTTGGGTGTTAACCCTGAGTTGGTCTTCGATTGACACACATCAACTGATTTGCTTGTGCTTTTGTAGGTGCAAGCGGTGTAATCTCCGACGAACTGCTTGAATTGATACAAGCGTTTGATGGGAGACAAAATTGAAAGAAACCGATACTCGGAATCCTGAATATTTCCACAAAGTCGTTGACTGTCAGTGGGCTTGTCCGGCCCACACGCCAGTTCCAGAATACATACGCTTGATTGGCCAAGGCCGCTACAGCGATGCGTACATGGTCAATTGGACGTCGAATGTTTTTCCTGGCGTCTTGGGGCGCACGTGTGACAGACCCTGTGAGCCCGCTTGCCGAAGATCGCGCGTCGAAGAGAACAATGGTGAAGCGCCAGAACCTGTCGCCATTTGCCGACTCAAGCGGATGGCGGCTGATTTCAAAGACGATGTGTCTGCTCGCATGCCGACAGTCGCGCCCGCCAACGGAAAAAAAATAGCTTGTGTGGGTGCTGGCCCAGCCGCCTTGACCGTTGCGCGAGATTTGCTGCCCTTGGGGTATCAGGTCACGGTGTTTGATCGAGAGCAAAAAACAGGGGGCTTCATCCGCACCCAAATCCCAAAATTTCGATTGCCCGAATCGGTCTTAGATGAAGAGGTCGGTTACATCCTGAATTTAGGTGTCGACTTTAAAGCGGGGCAGGGCGTGGAGTCCATGCGCGATTTGTTGGCATCAGGGTACGACGCTATTTTTGTGGGCAGCGGTGCGCCACGCGGACGCGACTTGAACATTCCCGGCAGAGCCGAGGCCAAGGCGCATATTCACATTGGCATTGATTGGTTGGCGTCGGTTTCCTTTGGTCATGTGAGCGAGGTGGCGGGGAAGGTGATCGTCCTAGGTGGTGGCAATACCGCCATGGACTGCTGTCGCTCCGCCCTGCGTTTGGGTAGCAAGGACGTGAAGGTTATTGTGCGAAGTGGCTTCGAGGAAATGAAGGCATCGCCTTGGGAAAAAGAAGACGCCATCCATGAAGGCATACCAATCATCAATTTCCATGTGCCCAAAAACTTTGAGCACAAAAATGGCAAATTGGTGGGCATGACCTTTGAGGTCGTGCATGCGCACAAAGACGCGCAGGGCAAGCGTGTGCTGGTGAGTACCGGCGAGCCCGATGTGTTTTTCCCCTGCGACACGGTGCTTTTGGCGGTGGGACAGGAAAACGCTTTTCCATGGATCGAAAAAGACTGCGGCATTGCCTTTGATCAGTGGGGCATGCCCGTGCTTGATCCCAAAACCTTTCAGTCATCAGTCGCGCGTGTGTTCTTTGGGGGTGATGCTGCCTTTGGTCCCAAAAACATCATCACCGCCGTGGCCCATGGCCATGAGGCGGCGGTGTCGATCGACCTTTTCCTAGGTGCAAACGACGTACACAAACGCCCCCCGCCGCTTGTGAATTTGATGTCGCAAAAAATGGGCATCCATGAGTGGAGCTATCACAACGATGTGTCCAACGATGCACGCTTCAAAGTGCCATGGACCTCGGCTGAAAAAGCATTGGCCAGCATTCGAGTTGAAGTGGAGCTGGGCTTCGATCAGGCCACGGCCTTCAAAGAGGCCCACCGCTGCTTGAACTGCGACGTACAAACCGTGTTCACACAAGAGACATGCATTGAGTGCGATGCTTGCATCGACATCTGCCCCATGGACTGCTTGACCATCACGCGCAACGGGGACGAGGACGATTTACGCGGCCGACTCAAAGCGCCGGCCACCCACGATGCGCAAGACCTGTTTGTCTCGGCCGATTTGAAATCTGGCAAGGTCATGGTCAAGGACGAGGACGTCTGTTTGCATTGCGGTTTGTGTGCCGAACGATGCCCAACAGGGGCATGGGACATGCAGAAATTTTTATTGACAACGTCGCATGCCGGAGATCAGCCTTTGCAAGGACAACAAAAAAACAATGCGCGGGATGTGAAATGAAACAAATCAAAGCAGTCAACGACTTTGTCATCAAGTTTGCGAACGTCAACGGTTCGGGGTCAGCCTCGGCCAATGAATTGTTCGCGAAAGCCATTTTGCGCATGGGCGTGCCAGTCAGTCCGCGCAATATTTTCCCTAGCAACATTCAGGGCTTGCCCACTTGGTACGAGGTGAGAGTGTGCGAACAGGGCTATCTGGGACGCCGTGGTGGGGTTGACATGATGGTCGCCATGAACCCTCAGACCTGGGACGCCGACATCGCCGAAGTGAGCCCGGGTGGTTATATTTTTTATGATTCCACCCGACCCATTCCAAACGATAAATTGCGCGCCGATTTGACGGTGATTGGTGTGCCCCTGACCGAGATCAGCAACCTCAACTACGCCGACCCACGTCAACGCCAACTGTTTAAAAACATCATCTACGTGGGTGCTTTGTCCGTGTTGTTGGGTATTGACAGCCAGGTCATTGAGACGCTGTTTGCCGAGCAATACAAGGGCAAAGAGATGTTGCTCAACTCCAACGTCCAAGCCTTGCAACTAGGCCGCGACTACGTGACAGAACATGTGTCATTCCCGATCGGCCTACGCGTTCAAAAAGCCGATGCGGTGGGGAACAAAATCTTCACCGACGGCAACAGTGCTGCGGCCTTGGGGTGTGTGTATGGCGGGGCCACGGTGGCAGCTTGGTATCCGATCACGCCCTCGTCCTCGGTGGCCGAGTCGTTTCAGAAATACTGTGAAAAATTCCGCATCGACCCTGTCACGGGCGAGCACCGCTACGCCATCGTGCAAGCCGAGGACGAGCTCGCCTCTATCGGTATGGTGGTCGGTGCAGGATGGAATGGGGCGCGCGCCTTCACCGCCACCTCAGGGCCGGGTATTTCGCTGATGACCGAGTTCATTGGCTTGGCCTACTTTGCCGAGATCCCCATCACCATCATCAACGTGCAACGCGGCGGCCCCTCCACGGGTATGCCGACCCGAACCCAACAATCTGATTTGCTCTGCTGTGCCTATGCCTCGCACGGAGACACCAAGCATGTGCTGCTGTTTCCCAAAGATCCCCAAGAATGTTTTGAGCATTCGGCCGCGGCGTTGGACTTGGCTGACAGGCTGCAAACCCCCATCTTTGTGATGACGGATTTGGACATCGGTATGAACCAACGCTTGTGCGAGCCTTTTGACTGGCAGCCCAACGTCAGCTATGACCGCGGCAAGGTCATGACGGCACAAGAGTTAGAGGCAGGGAAAGACTTTGGCCGCTACAAAGACGTGGATGGTGACGGCATACCTTGGCGCACCTTGCCTGGCACACACCCCACAAAGGGCAGCTTCTTTACCCGAGGCACCACACGCGACCCTTATGCAAGGTATTCGGAAAAAGGCGCCGACTACATCTACAACATGGAACGTTTGCTCGTCAAATTTAAAACGGCCAGCAACTTGGTGCCACAACCCGTTGTGCAAAAAGCCGAACACGACACACCTTATGGCGTGATCTATTTTGGTTCCACCACCCCCGCCATGGAAGAGGCGTTTGACATGTTGAGGCAGCAAGGCATTGAACTCGATGCCATGCGCTTGCGTGCTTTCCCCTTCCCCGACGTGGTCAAGAGTTTTATCCAGGCACATCAAAAAGTTTTTGTGGTGGAGCAAAACAGAGACGCGCAAATGCACACCTTGCTGGCGACGGAACTCGAGCTTGACGGAACATCGCTGATCAAAATCCTTCACTACGACGGCACGCCCATCACGGCGCGCTTTATCGCATCGGCGATCAGTTCAAAAACCAACGAGGTCGCTGCATGACATACATCACCAAACCGACGCTGCACCACCCCACCTTGGCCACCAACAAAGTGGGTTTCACGCGGCGCGATTACGAGGGAAGAATTTCAACCCTGTGTGCAGGGTGTGGCCACGACTCTATTTCCGCGGCCATCATCCAAGCTTGCTGGGAGCTCGATGTGGAGCCCCATCGCGTCGCCAAACTCTCAGGCATCGGTTGCAGTTCAAAAACGCCAGATTACTTTTTAGGGGCCTCTCACGGCTTCAACACCGTTCATGGACGCATGCCGTCGGTGCTAACGGGAGCGAACTTGGCCAACCGCGACCTCATTTACTTAGGTATCTCGGGTGACGGGGACTCCGCCTCCATTGGCCTAGGGCAGTTTGCCAACGCAATGCGACGCGGGGTGCGCATGGCCTATCTGGTTGAAAACAATGGGGTCTATGGACTCACCAAAGGGCAGTTCTCAGCAACGGCAGACAAGGGCTCTAAGAGCAAAAAAGGCGCCATTAACAATGACAACCCAGTCGACTTGGTGGGCTTGGCTTTGCAATTAGGAGCCACCTATGTGGCGCGCAGTTTTTCTGGTGACAAAGAGCAGTTGGTGCCGCTCATCAAGGGGGCGCTGGGCCACAACGGCGCGGCTTTCATTGATGTGATCAGCCCGTGCATTGCGTTCAACAACCACACCGGCAGCACCAAAAGCTACGACTATGTGCGCCAGCACAACGAAGCGGTGAGTCGGATTGATTTTCTGCCGAGTCGCTCAGAAATCACAACGCAGTACCCTGAAGGCAGTGTGGTCGAGGTGGAGCAACACGATGGCACGGTGCTCAAGCTGCGCAAGCTCGACAACAGCTACGACCCCACCAACCGTTACGCCGCGCTGAACTACATGAACGATCGGCATGAACGTGGCGAGATCGTGACTGGGTTGCTCTATGTGGATCCTTTGGCTTCTGACTTGCATGCCGCACTCAACACCAGCCATCAGCCACTCAACACAATGAACGAAGCCGACTTGTGCCCAAGCTTGGCGGCGCTTGAAAAAATAAACGCTTCCCTGCGCTAAGGGCGCTTTGTTTGAAAGGTGGTGGTATGACTGAAAGAACTGTCTCCCAGACCATGACATCTCGGCATGTCGTCAGCTTGTTGCCCACGGCCAGCATTTGGGACGCCGCCTGCGTGATGACCAAGGCCAACTGCGGCAGCGTGTTGATCCTCAGTTCGCAAAAAGAAATTTTGGGTATCTTGACCGAACGTGATTTGATGACCCGCGTGTTGGCCAAAGCACGCGAACCAAAAACCACACGGGTGTCTGATGTCATGACCGCCAAGCCGCACTGCATCGGTCCCGAAACCACGGTGGCTCAAGCGGTCGTGATCATGATCGATCGGGGGTTCCGGCATTTACCGGTCGTCTCTGCCCATGGCGACATACTCGGCGTTTTTTCTGCCAGAGACGCATTGCCTAGGGAGTTGGATGCCGCGGTGTCCTTGACCCAATTTCATAATCAAGTGAATGACGCCATGGGATGATGGCCGGAGGGCCTGATTCCTGTGATATACTTTCGTTTTTCCAGAGCGGCTGTAGCTCAGCTGGATAGAGTACTTGGCTACGAACCAAGGGGTCGTGGGTTCAATTCCTGCCAGCCGCACCAACCCTTACAGGGCCTAGTTGAAAAACTGGGCCCTTTTTCTTTTTTAGGCATTTCACAGTGGTTTTATTTAGATCCCTT
>CAIODK010000048.1 GCA_903856995.1 uncultured Burkholderiales bacterium | reverse complement strand
CCGGATGAGACCACGCACTTCTTCCAGATTTGGATTGAGCCCAATGTTCGCGGCATCCCCTCTAGTTACGAACAAAAAACGGTGCCGCCCGCTTCTAAGCGTGGTGCACTGAGCCGCATTGCCGCCCCTGAGGGGGGCGTGGTGAATATTCACGCCGATGCCGCTTTGTACGCCGGTTTGTTTGACGGCGATGAGGCTGCCACTTTGACGATTGCCTCGGGCCGCAAAGCCTATGTGCATCTCATCCGTGGCGCATTGAATGTCAACGGCGTGGCGCTGGCCACCGGCGACGCCGCTTTGCTCTGCGACGAAACATCCATCGCATTGACCCACGGCCAAGACGCCGAGGTGTTGGTGTTTGACTTAGCCTCTTAATTTTTTATCACTTCAAACTCAAGGAAATTTCTATGAACAACGCACTCAACCTCATTGGCCGCCTCTTGCTGGCAGCTGTCTTCTTGCCCGCGGGCCTTTCTAAGCTGTCTGGCTTTGAAGGAACGGTGGGTTACATCGCCTCGGTTGGCTTGCCCCTGCCGACTGTGGCCGCTGTCGTGGCGCTGGTGGTTGAAATCTTGGGCGCTATCGCGTTGGTGGTGGGCTTTCAAACCCGCATCGCTGCGGCTGTGTTGGCCGTGTTCACCTTGGTGGCCTCCGTGTTCTTCCATGCGTTCTGGGCTGCAGCACCAGAGCAAGCGTTCATTCAACAGCTCATGTTTTTCAAGAACATCGGTCTGATCGGTGGCTTGTTGGTGTTGGTCTCTTCAGGCGCTGGCGCTTGGAGCATCGACGCTAAAAAAGAAGCTCAATAATTCGTCCCATTTTTTAACCTCTTTATCAACCGCATTCAGGAACACACACCATGACACAAACCGTCGTCGTCTATCACTCCGGCTATGGCCATACACAACGCGTCGCGCAATTCGTGGCCGAGGGCGCAAAAGCCACCATCATCGCCATTGATGCAGACGGCAATATCACCGATGCTGAATGGGAAACTTTGAATGCGGCTGATGCCATCATCTTCGGTTCCCCCACCTACATGGGCATGGCCTCATGGCAGTTCAAGAAGTTTGCTGATGCCAGTTCTAAGCAGTGGTACAGCGATGCTTGGAAAGATAAAGTCGCGGGCGGTTTCACGATTTCTGCGAGCCTGAGTGGCGACAAGTTGTCGACCATCCAATACTTCATCACCTTGTCGATGCAGCACGGCATGGTGTGGGTGGGTCAGCCGATGAAACCAGGCCGTGAAGCGGATGCGATGAACCGCATTGGTTCTAACTCCGGCGTGATGGCGCAAGTGGGCCCCACCAGTCCGGCCGCTGACATCCCTCAAGGTGACTTGGACACCGCCAAAGCCTACGGCGAGCGCGTGGCGGCTATGGCTGCGAAGTTGCGCGGTTAATTTCGAGCGAAGTCAATGCACACCCGCCACCAGCGGGTTGTGAAATAAAAGGGCGGTTCGTCAGAGCTGCCCTTTTTCTTTAGGTAGTATTCAACGCATGAAAATCATTCAACTGCTGCCTTGGGCTGACTGGTTCGCCTTGGGATTCTTTGTGTTCGTGTGGGTGGGTTACGCCCTGTTCGCCAAGCACTGGAGCGATGGCCAACACTCCATCTTGGCCATGACCAACCGCTATCGGCATTTGTGGATGCTGCAAACCACTGGGCGCGATCCGCGTATGTTGGACGGCATCATCACGCAAACCTTGTCGGCCACGCCCGCATTTTTTTGTTCCACCACCATTTTGATTTTGGGCGGCTTGTTTGCGTTGCTGGGCACCACCGACAAAGCGGCCGAGCTGGTGCGTGAGATCCCGTTTTCCGAGCCAACGCCCATTTTGGTGTTCGAGCTCAAGATCTTGGTGCTGGTGGCAATTTTTGTGTACTCGTTCTTTCGCTTCTCGTGGTCAATGCGTCAGTACACCTTCGTTGCTTTGCTCATTGGTGCGATGCCGCCAGCGGAAAGCTTCGTGAGTGGGGAAGTGACGGACAGGCAGCAATACGCCGACCGTGCCGCAGCCATGACAGGCTTGGCTGCTGAGACCTTCAACGGTGGCTTGCGGGCTTACTATTTCTCGTTTGCCGCACTGGGCTGGTTTTTCTCGCCCACGATGTTTGTGTTGGCCACCATTTTGGTTGCCGGCGTTTTATACAGTCGCGAATTTAAGTCTGAAGTGTTGGCTCTGCTGCAGGAGTGAGCGGAAAGGTGCCTTCGGGTGTGAGCCCTGTGGCACTCAGATCAGCGCCCACGGCACGGCGCTCGTCAAACACAAAGCAACCCCCTTCGTAGTGGTCGTTACCCACATCCTCAAAGTATTTGAGGATGCCGCCTTCGAGCTGGTACACATGTGGCAGGCCCGCATTGCGCATGTAAATGGCGGCTTTCTCGCAACGAATGCCGCCTGTGCAAAAGCTGATGACGGTTTTGTCTTGCAGCTCAGCCAGGTGGGATTGCACCGCCTCTGGAAATTCGGTGAATTTGGTAATGCCCCAATTGATGGTGTTCTTGAACGTGCCCGCATCCACCTCGAACTGGTTGCGCGTGTCCAGCGTGACCACGGGTCGACCTTCGTCGTCGTGGCCTTGGCTGAGCCAGCGCTGGGCTGTCGCAGGCGTGACCGCAGGGGCGCGGCCTTGCTCGGGTCGAATGCTGGGGTGGTTCATGCGGATGATTTCGTGCTTCACCTTCACCAACATCTTGCGAAACGGTTGGTTGGTTGACCAACTTTCTTTGGGCGCGAGGTCGGCAAAGCGCGCATCGGCACGCAGCCAAGCCACAAAACCACGCACGTCGTCGGCCTGACCGGCCAGAAAGAAGTTAATCCCTTCTTCTGCGATCAGGATGGTGCCCTTGAGTTGGCGCACCAAAGCGTTGTCCAAGCAAGGCTGGTGCAGGTCTTGGGCGTCGGGCAGGGCGACGAATTTGTAGCAAGAAATATTCAGAATTTGGTTCACCCGAGGATTCTAAGTAACAGCGGTGTCCCTACAATCTGTCACATGTTTGTTCACTTGCGCCTTCACTCTGAGTTCTCTGTCGTTGACGGGACCAACCGCATCGAAGAGGTGGTGCAAGTCGCCGCCGCTGACCAACAGCCCGCGCTGGCCATCACCGATATCAACAACCTCTACGGTGCCATCAAGTTTTATAAAGAAACACGTGGCAAGGGCGTCAAGCCTGTCATTGGTGCCGAAATCTACCTTGAAAGCCTCAACCAAGACGCCGCCCAGACCTCGCGCATGATCTTGTTGGTGCAAAACCACCAAGGCTACTTGAACCTGTGTGAGCTGATCAGCCGAGGTTGGACGCAGAACGTGCACAAGTCCGTGGGCGTCATCAAACTGGAATGGCTGCAAGAACTGTCACAAGGCCTCATTGCTTTGTCGGGTGCGCAAGCGGGCGCCTTAGGCCAAGCCTTGGTGCAAGGCGACACCACCCGCGCAGGTGAAGTGGCGTTGCAGTTGGCGGGAATCTTTCCGCACCGCTTCTACATTGAGCTTCAACGTGCAGGTCGTGCGGATGATGAAACGCATGTGGCGGCTGCCGTGCAACTGGCTGCGCGCTTGAGCTTGCCCGTGGTGGCGACGCACCCGGTGCAGTTCACCAAGCCCGACGACTACGAGGCGCACGAAGCGCGCGTGTGTATTTCCGAAGGCGAGATCTTGGGT
>CAIODK010000047.1 GCA_903856995.1 uncultured Burkholderiales bacterium | reverse complement strand
GCCACGCTTTTCAGTTTCACCGGTTACGCGCATGGGGGAAACTTCCACGCCGTTAACCACTTCAATGAGCCTGTTTTGTACAAACCCTTTTGAAAACTCGAGTGTATGGACCTTGCCTTCGCGGCGCACGATCAATCGCAAAGATTTTGAAAGTGCGTTCACGCAAGAAACACCCACACCATGCAGACCACCAGAAACCTTATAGCTGTTTTGGTTAAATTTTCCGCCAGCGTGCAGCTCGGTCAAAGCAATTTCTGCAGCACTGCGTTTGGGTTCATGTTTGTCATCCATCTTCACACCGGTCGGAATACCGCGACCGTTGTCGGTGACGCTGATGGAGTTATCGCTATGGATGGTGACCACGATGTCATCGCAATGACCTGCCAACGCTTCGTCAATGGAGTTGTCGACCACTTCAAATACCAAATGGTGCAAGCCAGAACCATCAGAGGTATCACCGATATACATACCGGGCCGTTTACGAACCGCCTCAAGACCTTCCAAAATTTGGATAGAGCCTTCGCCATAGCCATCACCGGTGGGTGGTGTTACTGGGGTGTGAGGAGTTTGAGTTGGTTCGGTCATAGCAAGTCTTCGTGCGTGAGTCAGAAACGACTCACGGGTTCAATCGTAAAAAAAGGAAACAGCAACGCGTTAAATGCGCATTGGCATCACGACATATTTGAAAGTGGTGTTGTCTGGGATCGTGATCAACGCAGAGCTATTCGAATCCGCCAAGTCCACTTGCACCATGTCTTGGTCCATATTGGTCAAAGCATCAATCAAATAAGTCACGTTGAAACCAATTTCAATGGCGTCACCGCTGTAGTCAATTTCCAGCTCATCCACCGCTTCCTCTTGTTCAGCATTACTCGAAGCGACGCGTAGAACACCTGGCTCAAGATTCAAACGTACACCTTTGAACTTCTCACTGGTCAAAATGGCAGTGCGTTGCAACGTCGCTAACAAGGCGGTACGTCCCATGGTGATGGTGTTCTTGTGGTTCTTTGGAATCACGCGGTTGTAATCTGGAAATTTACCTTCGACCAGTTTGGTCACAAACTCCATGCCATCAAAAGTGAACTTGGCTTGGTTGTTTGCGAATTGCATGTCAATGGCGCCTTCTTTGTCACTAAGCAAACGTTGCAACTCGAGGACCGTCTTGCGAGGCAAGATGACTTCTTGGCGAGGCACTTCGACATCCAACAAGGCTGAAGCAAAAGCCAAGCGATGGCCGTCTGTAGCAACCAAGCTCAGTTGCTGACCTTCAGCGACAAACAAGATGCCGTTCAAGTAGTAACGGATGTCGTGCACAGCCATGGAGAAGGAGACTTGGTGCAACAACTCTTTCAATGTCTTTTGCGGGACGCTGAACGAAGGGCCAAAGTTGGCAGCCTCTTGTACCAATGGGAAGTCTTCTGCTGGCAGACTTTGTAAGGTGAAGCGGCTTTTACCGCCTTTCAAAATCAGTTTGTTTTGATTCGACTCCAAACTCACGGTTTGATCGGAGGGCATGGTCCGCAGAATATCAATCAACTTACGAGCGCCGACTGTGGTTGTGAAATTGCCAGCATCACCATCGAGCTCAGCACTGGTGCGAATTTGGATTTCTAAGTCGCTCGTTGTCAATTGCAACGAACTGCCTGTTTTACGGATCAATACATTCGCCAAGATGGGCAATGTATGGCGACGTTCAACGATGCCTGCAACAGATTGCAGAACTGACAAAACCTTGTCTTGTGTGGCTTTCAGTACGATCATCTCTTCCTCTTGTTTTCTTTATTTAAATTAGTAGTAGTAGATAAGCAAAGCATGTTTCTGTGGACAACTGCATTTTCCTCTTTTTTTTCAAGGACTTGCCGTGACTTGAAAGGTGTTGGCAAGCTTGCTTTTCTGCTGTCGTTCAAAACTGGATAACTTTCATTTTTCTACTTTTCTGTGGATAACTCTGGTGTTATCCAGAATCAATCCACAAGGTTGTTCTTTTCCTGAATTAACCCTTGAGCGTTTGTTCTAGGACGTGGAGTTGCTGATTGAGATCAGCCATTTGTTGTCTTTCTGCCGTTATTTTTCGAACTGCATGTAAAACCGTGGTGTGGTCTCGACCTCCAAACAGCTCACCAATCTCAGGCAAGCTCTTTTGTGTGAGTTCTTTTGCAAGATACATGGCAATTTGACGAGGCCGTGCAATCGAGGCTGGACGTTTCTTAGAGTACATGTCCGCCACTTTGATTTTGTAATAGTCGGCGACAGTCTTTTGGATATTTTCAACAGAAATTTGGCGGTTTTGAATAGACAGCAAGTCGCGCAGGGCATCGCGAGCCAACTGAATCGAAATTTCTTTCTGATTGAAGCGCGAATAAGCCAAGATTTTGCGCAGCGCGCCTTCGAGCTCACGCACGTTTGAGCGGACGTTTTTAGCAACGAAAAAGGCGACCTCTTCAGGCATTTCTGAGCCCTCAGCACGCGATTTGGTAATCAAGATAGCCACCCGCATTTCCAGCTCAGGAGGCTCAATTGCGACCGTCAGTCCAGCATCGAAGCGGGATACCAAACGCTCATGAATATCCGTCAGCCCCTTAGGGTAGGTGTCACTCGTCATGATGATGTGTGACTTTTTGGCCAACAAAGCCTCAAACGCGTTGAAAAACTCTTCTTGGGTGCGTTCTTTGTTGGCGAAGAACTGCACGTCGTCAATTAACAGCAAGTCAAGTGAGTGGTAGCGCTCTTTGAATTCGTCAAAAGTTTTGCGTTGATAGGCTTTAACCACATCTGAAACGAACTGTTCCGCATGGATGTAGAGAACTTTGGCATCCGGCCGCTCAGACAGTAGCTTGTTGCCGACGGCGTGCATCAAGTGGGTCTTTCCCAAACCGACACCGCCGTAGATAAAAAGAGGGTTGTACAACTGCCCCGGCATCGTGGCGACGTGCATGGCAGCAGCACGCGCCATGCGGTTGGCAGTACCTTCGACCAAGGAGTCAAACGTCAGGGCGGTGTTGAGGCGTGTGCGGGGGCCAGCGGGGATGCCCTCCTCGAGTCCCACAAAGCTTTCGGGTAGAGCCTCTAACTCGTGAGAATAGGAGACAGGCTTAGTCCGGACAGAAGCCTCCCTAGGAGTGATCGCTAACTCAACTTGAATGGGTTGGCCATGAAATTTTTGTAACAAGCCAGCAACGCGATTGGCGTATTGGGCGCGAATCCAGTCTAGTTTGAAGCGATTTCCTACAAAAATAACGACCTTGCTGAAGTCAGGGGCGACATTGGCAACCAGTGGTTTGATCCATGTATTGAACTGTTGTTCGGGCAGTTCTTGCGCCAACTGATCGACGCAGGCCTGCCACAAACCATCACCGAAAACGGGCGGTAGATCGCTGGAGGCGGAAGAAGGGAGGCCCTGGTTCATGTTCTTTTTTTCTGTGGATAGCTGTCTATAAAAGACGCGCAATCAGGCACTTTATCAAAAAATTATCCACAGGACGGATAATTCTGAAAGAGACCGTAAAAAAGCCGTCTAAAAAGAGTATGAAGAAAAGTCAGTAAAAGGCTTAAAAATTTGAGATAATCATGGGTTTCCCTGATCTCTTCAGGGCTTAGCTTTTTGGAAAAATCATGAAACGCACTTACCAGCCTTCTAAAACCCGTCGCGCCCGTACCCATGGCTTTATGGTCCGTATGAAAACTCGCGGCGGTCGCGCTGTGATCAACGCGCGTCGCGCAAAAGGTCGCAAGCGCCTGGCTGTCTAATTTTTGCCCGCTGAACAGCGCCGCGACCGAAACGCCGTGGAACGTCTGAAGCAGTGGTCAGAATATCAGGCCGTCATGTCGGCGGGATCGGTGGCACGTACGCCGCATTTTGTGTTGCACCAGTGGCAACACGCCGCCAAAGCCTCCACAGGGTCTGGGTTTGAAGAAACCCCGGCCCTGTTTGTCGATGGCATATTGATGCTTGGCGCATTGACCCCCAAGCGGTGGGCAAAGCGTGCCGTCACACGCAATTTAATCCGACGCCAAATTCATGCCGTATCGCGTGAGTTTGTCGGGCGATTGCCGCCAACGGCGTATGTGGTTCGCTTGCGAGCCGCGTTCAACCCGCAGACGTTTGTGAGTGCATCCTCGGATGTTTTAAAACAAGCGGTCCGTGAAGAACTGAAACAATTGTTTGGCAAAGTCACCAGCGCATGATGCAGTCGTTTTTAATCGCGGTCGTACGCGGATACAGGTTGTTGCTAAGCCCTTGGCTGGGATCGGCGTGCCGGTTTGAGCCGACCTGCTCCGCTTACGCGCTCCAAGCGCTAGAACTGCACGGCGCAGCGCGGGGCGGTTACCTGACATTGAGACGCCTGGCGCGTTGCCATCCTTGGTGTGCTGGCGGACATGACGCCGTACCTCCCGCTTTATTTTCCCCCTTGACCTCTTCCAACTCCGGAAAGAAAAATTCATGAATGACATTCGCCGCACCATTTTGTGGGTGATTTTTGGTTTCTCCATGGTCCTCCTGTGGGACCAATGGCAAGTTCACAACGGTCAAAAAGCCACATTTTTCCCAACCCCAGCGCAACAAGCGAAAGTTGCCGCTGAGTCTGCCTCTGCTGTGCCGCAAGTCGCAGGCGTTCCAACGGCCATCGCGCCGACAGGTGTGGTGGTTCCCGTCACCGAAACGCGCGCTGCGAGCAAAGAGTTGGTTCAGGTAGAGACCGACGTGATGAAATTTAGTTTTGACAGCGAAGGCGGCACGTTGGCGCGCGTCGAGATGCTCAAGCATGCGGACGAGCACAAGTTGGGCAGCCAAGTGGTCTTGTTGGACGACAGCAAAGATCGCATCTACATGGCGCAAACGGGCTTGATCTCTAGCGTTGCAGGCGTGGCGCTGCCGACGCACAAAACGTTGATGACGGTTCGCCCTGGGGCTCGCAAACTCAAAGACGGCGACAACGAGTTGTCCATCACCTTTGAATCGGCAGCACAAGGTGGCGTGAAACTGGTCAAGACCTACACCGTCAAGCGCGGGGCCTACGACATGGCCGTCAAGCACGACATCGTGAACACCGGCACACAAGATGTCGCGCCCCAGTTGTACTTCCAGTTGGTGCGTGACGGTAACAAGCCAGCAGGCGAGTCTTCGTTCTACTCGACCTTCACGGGTCCTGCGGTCTACACAGAAGCCAAGAAATACCAAAAGGTAGAGTTCGCCGACATCAAGAAGAAAAAAGTAGATGTAGAAAAACAATCCACCACAGGCTACATCGCCATGGTGCAGCATTACTTTGTGAGCGCCTGGATCTTGCCCGATGGCATGAACCGCGATATTTCAATGGACGCGGTGGACATCGGTTCCAACATGCCAGATTGCTGTTACCGCGCTACCTTGATCGCGCCTTTGGATGTGGTCAAGCCCGGTCAAACCAAGAGCGTGACTGCCACGCTCTATACCGGCCCTCAAGAAGAGAAAAAGCTCGAAGCGCTCTACCCTGGCTTGGAACTGGTCAAAGACTACGGCTGGCTGACCATCTTGGCCAAACCGCTGTTCTGGTTGCTGCATCAACTCAACAGCATTCTGGGCAACTGGGGCTGGTCGATCGTCACGTTGGTGGTGTTGCTGAAGGCCGCCTTCTACTGGTTGAACGCACATGCCTATAAGAGCATGGCGAAAATGAAAGCCATCAATCCAAAAATCATGGACATGCGTGAGCGTCTCAAAGACAACCCACAACAAATGCAAGTGGAGATGATGAAGATTTACCGCGAAGAGAAGGTCAACCCGATGGGTGGCTGCGTCCCAATCGCGCTTCAAATCCCGGTTTTCATCGCCTTGTACTGGGTGTTGCTGTCGACGGTTGAAATCCGCAATGCACCTTGGGTTGGTTGGATTCATGACCTCTCGGCACCGGATCCATTCTTCATCTTGCCCTTGTTCATGACGTTGACAACCATGTTGCAAACCGCATTGAACCCCGCGCCACCAGATCCGATGCAAGCCAAGATGATGTGGATCATGCCGCTGGCCTTCAGCGTGATGTTCTTCTTCTTCCCAGCTGGTTTGGTGCTGTACTGGATCACCAACAACGTGCTGTCGATTGCCCAGCAATGGATCATCAACACACGCATGGGCGTGCCACCGCAATTCAATCTGCCGAAGTTCTAACTTTCGCCGACTGGCAACGCCTAAAACCCGCCTCCGTTGGATGCGGGTTTTTTTCTGGACAATCACCCCATGCTTGCACAACACGACGCACCCATTCTTGCCATTGCCACCGCTCCAGGACGGGGTGCCGTGGGCATCGTTCGCGTGAGTGGAAAAGGGCTGGCTGGATTGGTCGTGGCCTTGTGTGGCCGAATGCTAAAGCCACGCGAGGCCACCTACTTGCCGCTGTGTGATCAAGCTGGCGCGCCTATCGACCACGTGTTGGCCCTGCACTTTCCGGGGCCCAACAGCTATACCGGAGAAGATGTGCTGGAGTTGCAGGCGCACGGTGGCCCCGTGGTGCTGCAACTTATCTTGGCGCGCTGCTTGGCTGTCGCGGCCACGCTGGACGCGCAGCAAAAGCCCGTTCTCGCTGCGTTGCGCTTGGCGCAACCCGGTGAGTTCACCCAACGCGCCTTCTTGAACCACAAGCTCGATTTGGCACAAGCCGAAGCGGTGGCTGACTTGATAGACGCCAGCACAGAAGCGGCGGCGCGTGGCGCAAGTCGTTCCTTAGCGGGGGCGTTCTCCAATGAAATTCACCAACTCCGCGATGCACTCATTCACCTGCGCATGTTGGTGGAAGCCACGCTGGACTTTCCCGAGGAAGACATCGATTTTCTAAAGCAAGCGGATGCACAAGGTCAGCTCACACGCTTGCAACAAAACCTTTCGCGTGTAATGGCGCAAACCAAGCAAGGCGCGTTGTTACGCGAGGGCATTCGCGTGGTGATTGCGGGGCAACCCAATGCCGGCAAAAGCTCGCTGCTCAACGCGTTGGCAGGGGCCGAGCTGGCAATCGTCACCCCGATTGCCGGCACGACGCGCGACGTGGTGCAGCAAACCATTCAAATTGATGGCGTGCCGCTGCACGTGGTCGACACCGCTGGCTTGCGCGAACACCCTGACGTGGATGAGGTCGAGCGCATAGGCATTGCCCGAGCTTGGGACCAAATAGGGCAAGCCGACGCCGTGCTGTTTTTGCACGACCTCACACGCAACGAGGATACGGCTTATGCAGCGGCCGACGCACAAATTGAACAAACCTTGCAAGCCAAACTTGCCGCCCACGTGCCCGTGCTACACCTGTGGAACAAGGCCGATACGCCGGGCACGAAGCCGTCAACTTCTGACGCAACCCATCTCACGTTGTCTGCCAAAACTGGCGAAGGACTGCCCGCCTTGCGCCACGCCTTGCTCCACGTGGTGGGCTGGCAAGGCGGCAGCGCAGAGGGGCTGTTCATGGCGCGTGAGCGTCATGTGCAGGCGCTGAAAGAGGTCGACCAGCACTTGATGCAGGCCAACGCCTGCTTGCAAGCCAAGGTGCCCGCGCTTGATTTGTTGGCAGAAGAGTTGCGGTTGAGCCAGAACGCGCTCAACACCAT
>CAIODK010000046.1 GCA_903856995.1 uncultured Burkholderiales bacterium | reverse complement strand
GTGGTGTTGAGTGGTGGCCGCACCATCAGCCCCGCCCATTTGATGTTTGACGACGCGGCGATGGATGAGCAAGCCATGCCGTCGATGGCGACGTTGCATGCAGAGCCTCCTGCGCCTTTGACGCCTTTCGTGCCTGTAGAAGCCACCTCGGTTTACGGCGCCATGCCTGTGACCCCGATCATCCTGCGTGAAGAGCCCGCAGCCCCTGTGAACTTGGACAGCGCGGTGAAGGCCAGCGAACTGCAAGTGATCATGGCTGCGATCCAAAGCACCGACAGTCGCCTGGAAGCGGCTGCCAAGTTGGGCATCAGCCCACGCACCTTGCGCTACAAGCTGGCACAGATGCGCACCCGTGAAATGTCTGAAGGAGCCTCAGCATGATTGACCGCATCTCACAAGCCAACGTTCAATCGATGATTGAAACGCTGCGCTCTTATCAAACGCAGTCAACAGGGACGTCGTCCACTGTCAACGAACCATCCGCCACCAAGGTAGGTCAGCCGTCGTTTTTTGACTCTGTCAAAAACGCGCTGGACAAAGTCAACGAAGCGGACATCAAGGCCGACAAGATGACCGAAGCCTATGACCGTGGCGAAGAAGTGCCCCTCACCGAAGTGGTGTTGAGCATGCAGAAATCGTCGTTGGCTTTTGAAGCCACCTTGCAAGTACGCAACAAAGTGATGAAAGCGTACGAAGAAATCATGAACATGCCGGTGTGACGCTGGATTGAGAGACTGATATGGCCACTGATACTTTAAACATGAACGCTGTGGGCTTGCCCATTGCCACCGGCGCAGACAATGCCGCCGCCTCTAACGCGAATGGTGCGGTGAGCAGAGCCGCAGGCGCGATGCCTGCATGGCTCAACGCCAAAGAGGGCCCCGGCGCTTTGGTGATGGACGTGCTGCGTCAACCGAGTGTGCGCAAGGTCTTGCCCTTTGTGGTGATCTTCATGCTGCTGATGTCGGTGGCGGTGTTCTTCACCTCGATGAAGCCCACGCCCTACCGTCCTTTGGTGTTGATGCTCAACGATGCGGACAAGCAGTTGGCCATCGAAGCTTTGAAGGCGGGTGAGTTCAAGCCTGAAGTCGACGCCAACAGCGGCCAGCTGTCGGTGCCTACCTCGCGTTACCAAGAGGCCCGCATGTTGCTGGCTTCTAAAGGTTTGCCACGCACCGAAGCCTCGGGCATGGACAACCTCAAAGACATGCCCGCCATGACGACCAGTCAGTTCATGGAGCAGGTGCGCTACAACAACGCGATGGAGCAAGAGCTGGCGCGCAGCATTGTGCAAATCGGCGGCATCAAAGCGGCTCGCGTCCATTTGGCCTCGCCTAAGCAAAGCGTGTTTGTGCGTGACCGTGCGCCGACCAAGGCGTCGGTGGTGATCACCCGCATGCCAGGCCGTACGATTTCGTCGGCCAACGTGCAAGCCATCATTCAGTTGGTGGCGTCTAGCGTGCCTTACTTGGCCCCTGAAAACGTGTCCGTGGTGGACAACTTTGGCAGCTTGATGAACGACATGTTGGTCGAGCAGCCTTTGGGCATGACCTCTGCACAGCTGACGCAAAAGCAGCAGATGGAAGACCTGTACCGCACCCGCTTGATTCAGCTGTTGGCACCCATCGTGGGCGAGTCCAACGTGACTGCACAGGTGAGCATGAGCTTGGACTTCACACAAACTGAAGTCACCACCGAAGACTTTGACTCACAAGACAAAGGCCCGAAGACCCGCTCTGAGTTGTTTGTGGAAGACCGCAACACGTTCCGTGACGCGATTGGTATCCCTGGCTCCTTGTCCAACACGCCGCCAGCGCCGACCAACCCACAGGCCACGACACAAACCAACGCCGACCCGTTGAAGGGTGTGAGCGAAAAGGGTGTGCAAGTGACTGCACGCAGCACGAAGAACTACGAGCTCGACCGTTCTGTGCGTCACACCAAAGTGGCGATGGGCACGATCAGCAAAATCGGTGTGGGTGTGTTGATCAACGAGCGCCCGATTGCGAATGGTGCGAAGGTTGAGAAAAATGCCGACGGTTCTACCCCGTCGTCCATCCCCTACACCCCTGAAGAAATTGAACGTCTGAACCAATTGGTGCGTGGCGCCGTGGGCTTCAACGAAACACGCGGTGACGTGGTCACTGTGGTGGGTACCAAGTTTGAGCCTCAGTACGACCCGACCGTGATTCCATGGTGGCGCGACGAGAACTACCAAGTGATCGTGAACGCCAGTGTGGTGGGCGGCATCTTCTTGCTGATCCTGTTGACCGTGGTTCGTCCGATGGTGCGCCGCCTGTTGGCCCCCGAGATCGACCCCAAAGCCCTGGCTGCTGCTGCTGCAGAGGCCGCCACCAGCCAAGCCCAGATGGCGATCGACGTGGCCACGGCCGAGAATGCAGCCGCACAAGCGGCGGCGGCCCACACCCGAAAGACCCACGAAGGCGAGATGTTGCGTATTTCCGAAGAGGCGATGCGTGCGGCGGAAGAGTCTGCCCGCATGGCCCAAGAGGCCACCCGCGCTGCCGAAGCCAAAGCCATTGCAGACGGTTTGCGTGCAGAACAAGCTGCGCAAGTGGCGGCAGAACTTGCCGCCAAGCATGCAGCGCATAGCGCCGCCGATGACGCAGACGGTTCGGACGAGATTGAGATTGAAGAGGGTGAATCGCTGGAGTCGGTGAAAGCCCGCATGGCCAGCATGAAGCCTAAGAAACAATCGATTTCTGCGGACTTGCTGAACACAGCGAATTCGTATGACGATAAAGTGGCGTTGATTCGTATGATCATGGCTGAGGACTCCACCCGTGTGGCGGGTGTGCTCAAGAGCCTGATCGATAAGTAATACATATTCTGAGGATTTGAATCATGGCTGACGACACCCTTGTGATGACCGACAAGCTCCGCGCTGAGCTTGCCAACATAACCAGCACCCAACGTGCTGCGGTTTTGATGCTGTTGCTGGGCGAAGAGCAAGCGGCAGAGATCATTAAATTTCTGAGCCCGAAAGAGGTCCAGTCGCTGGGCGCTGCGATGGTGCAGGTGGCAAACTTCTCGCAAGATGCGGTGAACTTTGTGCTCGACGAGTTCGTGGACCATCTGAAAAACCAAAACAACGTCAACATCGGCGGGGCCGACTATGTGGAGCGCGTCATGCGTTTGGCACTGGGGGACGACAAAGCCGCTTCTGTGCTGGGCCGCATCATGCCGGGCCAAGGCACCAAGGGCTTGGACATCCTGAGCTGGATGGACGCCCGCGGGATTGCCGACATGATTCGTGGCGAACACCCACAGGTCGTGGCCATCATCTTGTCGCTCTTGGAGAGCGAAGTGGCCGCCGACGTGTTGAACTATTTACCGCCAGATACACGCCCTGAAGTGATTCAACGGGTGGCCAGTTTGGACACCGTGCAGCCTTCTGCCATGGCTGAACTCGAAGCCATCATGAAGCAGCAGTTCTCTAAGAACGCATCGGCCCAGTCGTCGAGCTTCGGTGGTATTCAAGCCGCAGCCAAGATCATGAACTTGACCAAGACCGCGCTGGAAGCCAGCATCATGAACGGGTTGAATGACATTGACCCTGACTTGATGCTGAAGATTCAAGACAACATGTTCACCTTCGAGAACTTGGTCAGCGTGGACAACAAGGGTATCCAGGTGCTCATGCGTGCGGTGGAACCAGACATGCTGATGATGGCGTTGAAAAACGCCAGCGAAACGTGCCAGGCGCGTTTCTTCGACAACATGTCCGAGCGTGCGCGCGGTATGTTCCGCGACGACATGGAGGCCAAAGGCCCTCAGCGTATGGCCGACGTGGAAGACGCGCAAAAGCAGATCATGCGTAAAGCGCGTAAGTTGTCCGATTCGGGCGAATTGATCTTAGGCGGCGCAGACTTTGTTTAATCAACCTCATTCCGCGCAGGCTGCCGTTCCATGGCAGCCCAATGCGGGCATCGCGAAAAAGCTAAGCAGCCGTGGCTATGCCTCGACCAGCTGGACCAACGATGCGCCGGAAACGTTTGCGGATCTGGGCTATCCCGCCCAGTCCAGCGGCTTTTCTGCGGCGCATTACCAGTCCATGCGTCAACCCTTGACACAGCAAGCCCAAGCCTCGCTGGCGCTGTTGGAGGGCGAGAGCCGCAACGAGCTGTTTGGCGAAGAAAAACCGACACCTCAAGAAGGTACCGAGTCCAACGCGCACTTGCCGTTTGTGATGGATGCCTATGGTGCGTCACGCAAATCTAAGTTGCGCGTGAATGTGGATCCGCAGGTTTTGAAACGTGCCTTGGCACAAGCAGACTTGGCTGAGACCTTGGTGCTCAGCCCCATTACGTCGGACGACCAGGGCGCAGAGCCGGTGGTCATTCACCCCGACGTTGTCGAGCCTTCAGAAGCCATGCTCGAGGTGGCGGTTTCTGCTTCCGAACCTGAACCCGAGCCTGAGCCCGTGATCCCCGAATTGCCTGCCGTGATGGGGGGCATCCCGCCCGAAGAGGTGGCACAACGCGAGGCTGAGCAATTTGCCAAAGGCTTAGCTCAGGCGCAAGAAGAAGCTGCCGTGCAGTTGGTCGAGGCGATTGAAAAAGCCATGGCCGAGGGCCTGTCTAAAGGTCTTGAACAAGGCAAGACGGAGGGTCTGGCCGAGGGCTTGGCTGAGGGTTTGCAGATGGGCCTCGAACAGGGAAAAGCACAAGGACTTGCCGAAGGCGAGCAAACGGCGCGCGACGCGGTGGCTGAAGAAATGGCCGCACAGCGGGTGATCTTTGAGAACGTGTCGAGTGAGTTGGGTGCCTTGATTGCCGACCCCAAGAAATTTTTTGAACCCCTCAAACGCTTGGCCCTGCACTTGGCAGAGCAGGTGGTGGTGGGTGAGCTGGAAACCTCCAGCAAAGCGATGGAGCGCTTGGTCCAACGGTGTCTGGATGAGCTGGACCATCCCGTGCATGGCGCGGTGGTGCTAGAGCTCAACCCCGATGACAAAGCACGTTTACAGGCGCATGCTGGGGACTTCCTCAAAGGCATGCGACTCGAAGCGGTGCATGACATGAAGCCAGGTAGCGTGCGCGTTTTTGCGAACGACACCGTGGTGGAAGATTTGGTGGCACATCGCCTCGAAGGTTTGGCGCGTGCGCTGCTTGTCGATGTGGAGGCGTGGCGTGAAAAATCGCCATTGGCACAACGTATTTTGGAAGTTTCAGAAGAAGCGGAGGGCGGCGATGTTCATTCCTGACGTCATCAACACTTTGTTGATGGGCCTGATTTTCATGGTTGTGATTGTGACCGTGGTGCGCCCGTTCGTGCTCAGCATCGTGGGGGATGCCATGTCTAACAACGACATGCACAAAGCCGCCATGGTCGAGGTCGAGCGCGAGATGCTGCGCAAGGCGGAGCTGTTTGAAGCCCAACGCGCTGACAAAATTAGATACCAAATGTTGCTGCTCGAAGTGCCCGAGAAGCCAAGACAAAAGCCAGAGCTGGAGCCTGAAGCCGAGCTGCCAGTCGAGCCAGAAGTGGTGGTGGAAGAAGCGCCTGCAGAGGTGCTGGACACCAGCGTTGAAGACGCTGCTGCTGAGGCCGCGCTTCATGCCGCCACAGAAGCCACTGCGCTGGAAGAAGATGTGTCGGCTGGAGGCGAGATTGAAATTCGCGAAGGCGAGTCTTTGGCAGACATCAAAGACCGCATCCGCAAAGAGCAACAAAAGGCCAAGAAGCCAACTATTCCGCCAGAGCTGCTCAACAGTGCCAACAGCTACGAAGACAAAGTAGGCGTGGTGCGCATGGTGGTGCAAGCAGACCAAGCCCGCGTGGCCGCTGCGATCCGCGGCATGATTCAAATCAAATAACCTAGCCACACTCATGCTCGACTTTGCCAAAGAAGTTCAAGCCAGCTTGCCCAAGCTGCGCACCCCCGAGCCGCAACGTAGCGGCACCTTGGTGCGGCTAGTAGGGCTGACGCTGGAGACCCGCGGCATCATGGCGCCGCTGGGCGCTTGCTGTGAAGTGATGGGCAAAGACGGCCATCGCGTCGAAGCTGAGGTGGTCGGATTCAACGACAAAACCTTGTACCTGATGCCCTTCTCCGACCCCGTCGGCGTGGGCCCGGGTGACACGGTGCGCGTCATCTCCAACTCGGGGCAGGTGCGTTTGGGCAATGCGCTGTTGGGCCGCGTGATCGATGGACGTGGCATGCCGATTGACGGCAAGCCGATGCCTGACTTGCCCGACCAACTCAGTCTTTTGGGCCGACCCCTCAACCCGATGGAGCGTGGTCCCATCAAAGAGGTGTTGGATGTGGGTGTCAAAGCCATCAACGGGGCTTTGACCATTGGTCGTGGCCAACGCATTGGTTTGGTCGCCGGCTCTGGTGTGGGTAAGAGTGTGCTCTTGGGCATGCTGACCCGATTCACCAAGGCCGACATCGTGGTGATTGGCCTGATTGGTGAACGTGGCCGTGAGGTGCAGGCCTTTATCTCTGAATCTTTGGGTGAAGAAGGCTTGGCTAAATCGGTGGTGGTTGCTGCCCCTGCCAACGTGTCGCCGGTGTTGCGCCTGAAGGCCACACACATGACGCATGTGATTGCCGAGTACTTTCGTGACCAAGGCAAACACGTGTTGATGCTGTGCGACAGCTTGACCCGTGTGGCCCATGCGCAGCGCGAAATTGGCCTGGCCATTGGCGAACCGCCGACCGCCAAGGGCTATCCGCCGTCTGTGTTTGCACTGCTGCCTAATTTGATTGAGCGTGGTGGCGTAGGCCGTCATGGGCATGGCTCGATCACCTCGATCTACACCGTGCTGGCCGAAGGCGACGATGCGTCTGACCCGATTGTGGACATTGCACGGGCGTCGCTGGACGGGCAGGTGATGTTGTCACGCCGACTGGCCGACCAAGCGCATTACCCTGCGATTGATTTGAATGGCTCGATTTCGCGGGTGATGCAAACCTTGGTCAGCTCGGATGAGCTGAAGCAATCCAACAAGCTGCGCCGCTTGTGGTCGGTCTACCAACAAAACTCGGATTTGGTGCAAGTGGGTGCCTACGAGGCGGGTTCTAACCCCGAGCTCGATGAAGCGATTCGCTTGCGCGAACAGATCGTGGACTTCTTGCGCCAAGACATGCACCAGAGTGAAGACTATGCAGTGACGCGCCAACAACTTGACCAGATGCTGTCATGAAGCAACGCGCCGCCTGGCCCTTGTTGGCCAACAAAGCCAAAGAGAAATGCGATGAAGCATTGCTCGGTTTGAAAAAGGCGCGTGACCGTGTGACCCATTTGGAGCAAAGCCGTCAACGCATGGCGTTGCTGTACGACGACTACGTGACGCGTAGCAGAGCCGCCGAGAAGCGGTCGCACACGATGTCAGAGACTTTGAATTTCCGTGGCTTTATGCAGCAACTGCAAGCACTGATCAGCCGGGTGGACCTTGACTTGAATGAAGCCAGGCATGCGGCAGAGGTGGCGCGCTTGGTGCTCAAAGGCGCAGAGCAAAAACGTATCCAAATGCAAAGTTTGGTCGAACAAGACGTGAAGAACGTGCGTGAGTTCCATCGCAAACGCGAACAAAAAGAGATGGATGCAGTCGGCATCACGCTCTACAACCTCAAGAATTAATTGACGCTGAGACCCAGCCCGCCTGTAACCAATGCCAGTCGTTGGGTTTGAACGCCCAAGGTAGCCAGGTGGTGGGTGTCGCAGGCGAAAACACATGGCCCGTGAGGTGGTCACGCCACACGTCTTTGGCACCCACGCTGGCCAAGAGTTTTTGAGAGAACGCGGCCTCGGTGCTTTGCTGTGCCGTCACGTGGTGGCTCCACACATTCAAACCCGCAGGCAGCAAGCGACCGTCGGTCGGGCCGGACCACACGTCGTGCAAACTGCCCCAGTGGCGGCCTTTCAGCGTGGTTTTGAGTTGGTTCAATTCACGCTCTGCGCGTGCTTCATCCTGACTACGAAAGCGGTGCTGGCCCAGCACGTTGTCAAACCACAAGCACGCCGAGGGGTGCTCTTGCAGCAAGTCCGCCAAGGTGAGGAGTGCATCTTGGCGATGGTGGTGTACCTGTGTGCCTAGCGCTTTGAGTCGGTTGCCGTGACGCCAGTTGAAGAGCCAAGGGGCCAAGGGGTCGATGTCATAGGCGTCAATGCGTTTGAACCTAGCCAGCCAACTGGGCGGCATCATCCAGCCCGCGCTGCCCCCGATCAACAGCAGGTGGCCCGACTTGGGGTCGACTTGCGCCAAGAACTGTTCAATCAGTTGCAGCGTGGACAGCCAGCGCTTGCGCGAATGGTGCGCATGGACGTGCCAGTTCAGGCCGCCGGTGCCGCCTGCGTGGACCAAGTCGCGGAGCAAACCCATGGGTTTAGCAGACTCGGTTGCGGGTAAGCGCAAGGCCTGTAAGGACGGTGAATAGGCGGTGGGGCATGAAATGACTATACCGCCCGCGAAGCTGGCACGACCATTGCAATACCCCTAGACACAGGCACGTCTAGTGTCAAAAAACCGTCATCGCGCACAGGGAAGTCATCATGCAAAGTTTCGATTGGGGTCAATTCATCGCCAGCACGTTCAGCGTGTTGCTGCTGCTATGCGGCGCGCTGTGGTGGGTCAAACGCAATCGCGGTTTTGCCGCGAATGGCATGGATGACAAGCGCATTCAAGTGCTCGAGGCCTTGCCTTTGAGCCTCAAGCACAAGATGGTGCTGATTCAGGTGGACAACCAAATGGTGCTGGCCAGTGTCAGCCCCGCTGAAGTGAAAACACTGCATGCGTGGACACGAGGAGAAGACCATGCTGCGTAAGCCCATCATTAAAAAGATTCTCTACGTCATCTTGGCATTGCTCTTGTTGACGCTGGCTGCGCTGCCCATGATGGCGCATGCCCAAGGTATTCCATTGGTCAACGTGAGTGGCGGTAAAGCCGGTCAGCAATACAGCATGAGCCTGCAATTGCTGGGCTTGATGACCACGCTCACGCTGCTGCCTTCTATGCTGTTGATGATGACGTCGTTTGTGCGCATCATCATCGTGCTCTCGATCTTGCGCCAAGCGATTGGTACAGCGCAAACGCCGCCCAACACCGTGTTGGTGGGTTTGGCGTTGTTTCTGACTTTCTTCATCATGTCGCCTGTGTTTGACCAGGTCTACAAAGAAGCGGTCGGCCCCTATATGAACGGCAACCTCGACTTTGACAAAGCCTTGATGAAAGCCGAAGCGCCCGTGCGTGATTTCATGACCAAGCAAACCCGTGAAGACGACATTGCCATGTTCATGCAAATCGCCAACCGCCGCGAGTTGAGTGACGCCACGCAAGTGCCGTTCACCACCTTGATGCCGGCGTTCATCACGTCTGAAATCAAAAGTGCTTTCACGATTGGTTTCTTGATCTACATCCCGTTTGTGGTGATCGACTTGATCGTGGCCAGCGTGTTGATGTCGATGGGCATGATGATGTTGTCGCCCATGATTATTTCGATGCCGATCAAGCTCATGCTGTTCGTGCTGATTGATGGTTGGACGCTGTTGATGGCCTCGTTGGCCAACAGCTTTGTTTTCTAAGGGGTAAGAACATGGACAGTGCAGCAGTAGTCGATTTGGCGCGTCAAGCGTTGTGGATGACGATGATTATTTCTGGCCCCCTGTTGGGTGTCGGTTTGATCGTCGGTTTGGTGGTGGGTATTTTTCAAGCCGCGACCTCGATCAACGAACAGACCTTGAGTTTCATTCCTAAAATTTTGGCAGTCGGCTTGACCATGTCTATCGCCGGCGGCTGGATGATCAACACCATGGTGGATTACACCAAGGGCATCTTCATCCGCATCCCCAGCTTGTTCATGTAACAAAGCCTTGGCATGAACGCTTCTCTCATTGACATCGTAGATAAGTTTTTGGTCGTCATTTGGCCGATGCTGCGCTTGTCTGCGTTTTTGGCGTTCACGTCTATTTTTTCGATTCGTGCGGTGAATATGCGCATCCGCATTTCATTGGCATTTGCGATGGCGTTCTTTGTGTCGCAGCAAATTGTGATTCCTAAGATTGATCCTGTCACGGCCGAGGGTTTGTTAGAAATCTCGCGCCAAATCTTGATTGGTTTGACCATGGGCTTGGTGTTCCAAGTGGCCTCGGCCGCGTTGGTGGTGGCTGGGCAAGCGATGTCGGGCTCGATGGGTTTGTCCATGGCCAACATGGTTGACCCGAACATGGGCAGCGTGCCGGTGTTGTCTCAGTTGTTCAACATCATGGGCACGCTGATCTTTTTGGGCATGGGTGGGCATTTGATCGTGTTTGGTTTGGTGATGGAGTCGTTCAAGCTGATCCCGATTGGCCAAGAGTTCTTCACGCAAGACATGCTGGGCAAGATGATCAACTGGAGCGCCATGATGTTTTTGGGCGCGCTGTTGATCGCTTTGCCGGTGATGATGACTTTGCTGTTCATCAACATTGGTTTGGGTTTTGTGGCGCGTGCTGCACCAAGTTTGAATATTTTTACGGTCGGGTTCCCCGCGTTGATCTTGACGGGCTTCATCGTCATGATGTTTTCCATGGGCAACAACGTGGCCCGCATTGATTGGGTATGGACGCAAGCATTCATGATGCTGCGCTCCTATTTGGGAGGCTGACATGGCAGAAGAAAGCGGCCAAGACAAAACCGAAGAACCGACGGCGCAGCGGCTGTCGAAGTCGCGTGAGGACGGACAAATTGCGCGCTCGCAAGAACTGGCCCCTGCGGCCATGATGGTCATCGCAACCTTGTTCTTCACCATGATGGGGCAGCACATCTTCACCAGCATGAGCGATTTGTTCAAACACCAATTGCAGTTTGACCGGCGCATCACCGACAAAGCAGAGTTGCTGCCTGCCATTTTTGGCAGCTCGATGGTGGATGGTTTCATGATCGTGTTGCCACTGATGGCCATCTTGTATGTGATCGCTATTTTGTCGACCACCTTGGCGGGTGGTTTCATCTTCGCGCCCAAGATGATCTTGCCCAAGTTCAGCAAGCTCAACCCCATGACGGGTTTGGTGCGTATGTTTGGACCGGATGCATTCATCAACCTCGGCAAAGCGGTGGCTAAGTTTTTGGTGGTCGGTGCAATCTTGTTGATTTCAGTGATGAACAACTTGCAAGAGCTGACCCATATCTCGCAAATGGATTTGAACCCAGCCGTCAGGGTGGCGGGCACCATCATTGTGGATTCGTGTTTTTGGCTCAGCCTTGGTTTGGTGTTGGTGGCTTTGGTGGATGTGCCACTGCAACGCCATCAGCTGAACAAGAAGCTGAAGATGACCAAGCAAGAGGTGCGTGACGAGATGAAGAACTCGGAGGGTAACCCCGAGGTGAAGGGCCAAATCCGTCGCCGTCAACGTGAAATCTTGAACAACAAGATGATGACCAAAGTGAAAGATGCAGACGTGGTCATCACCAACCCAACCCACTTCTCGGTGGCTTTGTCGTACGACCCCATGGGTGACGGTGCGCCTCTGTTGATCGCCAAGGGGGAGGACGGTTTAGCGGCACGTATCCGTGAAGAGGCCAAGGAGCACGGGGTGTTTATTTTTGAAGCACCTTTGCTGGCTCGCGCCTTATACTTCACGACCAAGCTGGATCATCCGATTCCAGAGGCGCTGTACCACGCTGTTGCGCAGGTGATCGCCTATGTGTTTAGCCTGAACCAGTCTTACGGTCGTGGCCAGGAAGTGGTCAAACCAGCGCCTTCCGTTCCTGACGAAATGAAGTTCGATTCGAACGGCGTTTTGATGAACTCTTAAGACCCAAGTTTGAACCTGCATGACAGACATCTACCAAAGCCCCGGTGACCGGTTGCGATTTGAAATACTCCTGAAGTCATTGACCGAAGGCAGTATCAATCTCGCCGTGTTGAGCGACCATGACATGGCGCTCGACTTCTATGGCGCTTTGTTTGAAGAGCGTCTGCGTGCCAAGGGCGAAACCCATATCGAGTGGTGTAGCTCGACCAACTCTGAACGTCTGGTTCAGAAGTTCAATGAAATCTTGTCTGAAATCACGCTGGACCAAGCGCTCGAGAAAGACAAGAAACACGCCCCCCGCCGTTATTTGGTGTTTCGCGATTCGATCTTGATGCAAGACTTTGAGTTGCAGTTGCTGGCGCGTCTGGTGAATGGTTTCCCCGCGGGCAACATCAGTGTGATCTTGCTCATCAACAGTGCAGGCAACTACAAGAGCAAGCTCGACGCTTTCGGTAAGAACTTGCTGCAATGGGAAGTCGAAACCCCGACAGGTGAGCCTAAAAAGAGATTGACCGATTGGGTGGCAAAAGCACCCGCGTCGGAACTGATTGAACCGTCGTTCTTGCCTGAGCCGCCCACGCTTCAAGATGAAGTGATGCCGGTGTCTCAGTTGTTGAATATCCCCATCAAAACATCTTGGCGTGTGCCAGGGTTTGGGAAAAAGCAAGAGCCTCAGTTGGACGCGGAGCCCTTGCCTGCGTTTGTGCCGACACCCGAGCCTGTGCCCGTGGCGCCCCCGCCCGTTCCAGCGCCACCACCGGTCAGTGCACCCGCAGCTTTGGCGGCGACTGCTTCGCCGGCCGTCTCTGATGTGGATCTGTTCAAACGCCCAGCACCTCGATCGCGCGCAGGGTGGCTGTTGCTGGTGTTGCTCTTATCGATCGGCACGTTTGGCCTGATGTACAAAGACTTGGTTCTTGAAGAGACCGAGTTGTTGAAAAAATATTTGCTGCGCGGCACACCCGCTGTGGCAGCGCCTGCTGAAGCCGCCAGTGCGGCAGCAGCGGCCAGCGCCGAAGCTTTGGCGACGGCTGAGTTGGCGGCGTCGATGGCCGCAGAAGCTGCGCGTGTTGCGAGCGAGGTGCAGGTCGCGGCTTCAGCTGCCAGTGCCGCCAGTGCCCCCGCAGTGCCGGCCGCTGACGCCTCAGCGCCTGCTGTTGCAGTTGCCGCCAAACCCGAGGCTAATTCAGACGAGGCTTGGGTCAACCAATTGCCAGACACCGGCTACGTGGTGCAACTGGCTGCGATGGATACGCAAGAGGACATGCGTAGCTTCCAACGCAGCAATGCGGTGTATGCCAAGGCTCGCATCATGCGGACCCGTCACAAAGACAACGGCAAGCGTTATTTCATTTTGGTGGCTGGGCCTTTTGACACCAAAGCGCAAGCGGACGCCTTTATGCAGTCCAACCCTTTGTTGAACAAGGGCTG
>CAIODK010000045.1 GCA_903856995.1 uncultured Burkholderiales bacterium | reverse complement strand
GAAGTGACGGACTTTCGCGACGCGCGAGCCAAAGAACTGGGTGCTGAGCTGATCGTGCGCAGCGTCGAAGACTCGATGAAGCGCGGCACGGTGCGTTTGGCCCATCCCGGCGAAAGTCGCAATGTGCACCAATCGGTCACGCTGCTCGAAGCCATCGAAGAATTCCGCTTTGACGCCCTCATCGGCGGCGCTCGCCGTGACGAAGAAAAAGCCCGCGCCAAAGAACGCATCTTTAGCCACCGCGACAGCTTTGGCCAATGGCAGCCCAAGGCCCAACGCCCTGAGCTGTGGACCTTGTTCAACCACAAATTGCAGCAAGGCGAACACTTCCGTGTGTTCCCCATCTCTAACTGGACCGAGCTAGACGTGTGGCAGTACATCGCCCGCGAGAAGATCGCTCTGCCCTCGATCTACTACACGCACAAGCGCGAAGTGGTGGACCGCCGCGGCCTGCTCGTGCCAGTGACTGAACTGACGCCGCCGAAAGACGGCGAAGAAGTCGTCATCCGTGATGTGCGCTTTCGCACCGTGGGTGACATCACCTGCACGTGCCCCGTCGAGAGCACGGCCTCCACACCTGAACAAATCGTCATCGAGACCTTGGCCGCCGACGTGAGCGAGCGCGGCGCGACGCGCATGGACGACAAGACTTCAGAGGCTTCCATGGAGAAGCGCAAAAAAGACGGCTATTTCTAAGACGGTGACTTTCATGACTATCAATACACAAAACGCCCTGAAATTCATCACCTGCGGCTCTGTCGACGACGGCAAAAGCACGCTGATTGGCCGCCTGCTGGTCGACACCAAAGCCGTGTTGCAAGACCATTTGGCTGGCGTGCAACGCTCAGGAGAAACCGACCTCGCGTTGTTGACCGACGGCCTCTCGGCTGAGCGCGAACAAGGCATCACCATCGACGTGGCCTACCGCTACTTCAACACCGAAGCGCGCAAGTTCATCATTGGCGATGCCCCAGGTCACGAGCAATACACCCGCAACATGGTGACTGCCGCCTCTAGCGCCGACGCTGCTGTGGTGCTGGTCGATGCCATCAAGCTCGACTGGAAAAACCCCACCATGGAGTTGTTGCCACAAACGCGACGTCACTCACTGTTGGTTAACCTGCTGCGCGTGCCATCGATCGTGTTTGCCATCAACAAACTCGACGCTGTCGATGACGCCGCCCTCGCCTACAAAAATATCGAAGGCGCGTTGCGCAAATTTGCACAAGAAGCTGGCATCCAGATCACCGCCATGGTGCCCGTCTCTGCCCTCAAAGGCTGGAATGTGGTCGACACCACCAACGGCGATCAAGCCTCATGGTGTGGCTACACAGGCCCTAGCCTGTTGAGCCTGTTGGAAGCCTTGCCCAACACCCCCGCTGAGACCGAAGTGGCCTTCAGCTTCCCCGTGCAATGGGTCGAGAAGTTCCATGACTCCGGCGTCACCACCCAAGGCCGCCGCGTGTTCTGGGGCCGTGTGGCCACGGGCTCAGTCGAGCCAGGTCAAACCATCAAGGTCTTCCCAAGCGGACAAACCGCTGTGGTGGCACAAGTGCTCTCTGCCACGCGTCAACCTCAAAACAAAGCGGCAGGCCACAGTGCTGGCATCGTGTTGGACCGCGAAGTCGACGTCTCGCGCGGTGACTGGCTGCTGGCAGAACACGGCTCACCCGAAGGCCAACGCGAACTCAACACCACCATCGCTTGGATGGACGACGAGCCTTTGGTGGCTGGCCGTGTGTACTGGGCTTTGCATGGCCATCGCTGGGTCAAAGCCAAAGTGCAACGCGTGGTGCACCGCCTGAACGTGAACACCTTGGCTGAAGAAGAGGCTACCGAACTCGCCCCCAACGCCATTGGCCACGTCACCTTGGCCCTGCAAGAACCCTTGGTAACCCTGCCTTTCACCCAGTCGCGCATCTTGGGCGCCTTGGTGTTGGTGGACACGGCCACCCATAAAACCTCTGGCGCAGTGCTGGTGAACTGATCTACCTCAAGCTCTCAACTTGAATCCCGTTTAAAATCAAAGGCTTGGCGCAGCAGCACACCGCTGTTGCGCCTACTTTTTATAAATTGATTGAATTGTCATGACGCACGTTGTCACCGAAGCCTGTATCAAATGTAAGTACACCGACTGTGTGGACGTTTGTCCCGTCGACTGCTTCCGCGAAGGCCCTAACTTCCTCACCATCGACCCCGATGAGTGCATTGACTGCGCGGTCTGCATCCCTGAATGCCCCGTGAATGCCATCTTCGCCGAAGAAGATGTGCCTGAAGGCCAAGAGCACATGACCAAGCTGAACGCTGAGCTGTCGCTCATTGGTTGGCCCAGCATCACCAAGCGTAAAGCCCCCATGCCTGACGCCGATGCTTGGAAAGACAAAACCGGCAAGCTCGCCGAACTCCAGCGCTAAGCACATTTATGGCTGTGATCGAGACCGACGCCGTCATCCTTGGAGCCGGTCCGGTCGGGTTGTTCCAAGCGTTTCAGCTCGGACTGCAAGACATTCGCAGCCACATCATTGACGCACTCCCGCACGTGGGTGGCCAGTGCGTTGAGCTCTACGCCGACAAACCGATTTACGACATCCCTGGCATTCCCTTGTGCACGGGTCGTGAATTGGTCACGCGTCTGCAAACACAAATCCAACCGTTTGCCCCCACCTTCCACCTCAACCAAGAGGTCACCGAGGTGGTGCGTTTGGACGATGGCAGCATCTCGGTACGTACCTCTGCAGCGCAACACTTCATTTGCAAAACATTGGTGATCGCCGCAGGCGTGGGCGCGTTCCAAGCTCGCAAACTAGCCGTGGAAGGTGCAAGCGCCCTAGAAAACACGCATGTGCATTACCGCTTAGGTGATGCCGCACGTTTTGCAGGGCAGGACGTCGTGGTCCTCGGCGGCGAAGAATCCGCTGTCGCAACCGCCTTGAAACTCACGCTCGAACCCCAAGCCCCCCGCAGCATCACCTTGATACACCGTCGCGATGTGTTTCAAGCAGAACCCGTATTGCTGCAAGCCATGCGCGAAGCCGTCGTGAATGGCAAGTTGCAACTGCTAATTGGCCAGCCCACCGAGTTGCTCAGCCGTGACCAACACTTGCATGCAGTTCAGATTGCCACGCCCGAAGGCAGCACCGTCGAGCGCCCAGCACAGCACGTGATCGCGTGCTTAGGCCTCTCCCCCAAGCTCGGCCCCATCACCCATTGGGGCTTGGCCATGGAGCGCAAGCAACTCGTGGTCAACACCGAAACCTTTGCCACCGATGTGCCCGGCATCTTCGCCGTAGGCGACATCAACACCTACCCCGGCAAGAAAAAACTGATCTTGTGTGGCTTCCACGAAGCCACCCTCGCTGCGTTTGCTGCCGCAGCCATCGTGCACCCCACACGAAAAACCCTGCTGCAATACACGACAACCTCGACCGAACTGCATCGACTTCTGGGTATCGTTTAGAATTCATACCGCGTTAGCAATAACGCATCCGCTAGGGGTGTTGCGCCACCAAACATGGTGCGACTGAGAAAGTCCCTTTGAACCTGATTGAGGTAATCCTCGCGCAGGGAAGCTTGTCTACACAGCGAGGCTCTTACTCAAAGAGCACACACTCGCCTCAAAGCCAGCCGACCTGTCATTACGTTAAGGAAACGTCATGGCAAACCATTCGCCACTCTCCCAAGCAACGCGCGTTCACGCGGCTGTTGCACTGCTCCTCGTCTCTTGCGCGTCCGCTTGGGCGCAACAAAACCCAACGCAAATCACCATCACCGACAAGCTGCCAGCGCGTGTGTCGGGCTTTGGTGACGTGCCTGCGCAAGAGCTACCTTTTTCCACCACCACCATCACCAGCGATACCCTGCAAGACATTGGCGCACAACGCGTGTCTGACGCCTTGCGCTTAGATGCCTCGGTGACCGACAGCTACAACTCACCCGCTTATTGGGACATGCTGAGCGTGCGTGGCTTCACATTGGACAACCGCTACAACTACCGACGCGAAGGCTTGCCCATCAGCGCCGAGACCATGATCCCCATGGACAACAAAGAGCGCATCGAGTTACTCAAAGGCACCAGCGGCATTCAAGCAGGCACCAGCTCACCCGGCGGTCTGGTGAACTATGTCGTCAAACGAGCCCCCACCAGCGCAGAACAACAAATTCGCAATGTCACCCTCAGTTATGGCCAAGGCAATAACCGTTTGGTGGCCGCTGATCTAGGCGGTCGCTTTGGTGAAACAGCAGAGTTTGGCTACCGCTTCAACGTCGCCCATGAAGACCTAGACCCCTACATTCGCGACACCAAAGGACACCGTGATTTGGTGGCCCTCGCCATGGACTGGCGCTTGAAGCCAGGCACTGTGATTGACTTTGAATTTGAGCAATCGCACAGAGAGCAAATTGGACTTAACGGAAACAGTCTGCTGGGAGGGAAGTTGCCGCCCCTAGATACGAATTTCAATTTCACGCGTCAACCTTGGAGCCAACCGGGCGTATTTGATGCAATGACCGGAAGCGTACGCTTACGTCAAACATTAGAAAACGGCTGGTTGTGGACCACCCAATACGGATCACAGCGCTTGCGCACAGATGACCGACTCTCCTATGCATTAGGTTCAGATTACCAACGGTTTACGGCTAATGGCGATTTTG
>CAIODK010000044.1 GCA_903856995.1 uncultured Burkholderiales bacterium | reverse complement strand
ACGCTTCGTATCTGCTCGCCAAATGGCAAATGGCCTGCACCCCGGAAAAAGAGGCCACGTTGTGTATCACCGTCGAGCGCATGCCCCAACTGTTGGTCAATGCAGAACTGGCCCATGCTCGCATTGCCATCGCGTAGGCCGCAGTGCTGAAGGCAGTCGAACGACATATTGCATTTCGCTTTGGCGTGTGCACGCTCTTGCAGGATGGGCAATATGCGGAGGTATTTGTCCAGCCATGGCGTCCTTACCGCGCGGGCAGGCAAGCCTGCAACGCTCAAAAATTCAACGATGTCTTGCGGTTTCGCCTTGGCCAAAATCATTTTGAAGGCCAACGAGGCATCACATTCTTCTGTGACAGCAAACGCAGTTCCGAGTTGAACGCCACTGGCGCCTAAGCTTTGCAGTTGTGCAATCTGTGCATGGCTGTCGATGCCGCCCGCTGCGATCAGTGGGATTTCTTGTTCGATCCCTGATGTCTTGAAAAATTCAAGTACCTGCGGAATCACCACATCAAAATCAAACCTTGAATCCCCAAGGTCCGCCACTTTGGCGGCGCCTAGGTGGCCACCCGCCAGTCGTGGGTTTTCGATGATGATCGCGTCCGGCAAGCGTCCTTTCTTTTCCCATTTGCGCACCAGAAGTTGTACGCCACGGGCATCGGAAAGGATAGGAATCAACGCAGCCTTCGGGTAATCACGTGCTAACTCAGGAAGATCCAAAGGCAAGCCTGCACCCACGACGAGCGCATCTGCACCGCTCTCTAATGCTTGGTGGATGTACGCCTCATAGGCGCTCAGGGCTTTCATGATGTTGACGGCGATGGCGCCTTTGCCATTCGCACTTTGGTGGGCTATTTTTATTTCGCGGTCGAGCGCAATCAGATTGGCCTTGTCAATGCGTTCGCCTGCATCTGGCTCTTTGTCGAGGTGCTTTGTCTCCATCATCAAGTCAGGATGGCGGCGACGTAGATCCACCGCAGAGATGGTGCCCATGCCGCCCATGCGCGCGACGGCTGATGCCAGTCCCGATGCGGATACCCCGACGCCCATCCCACCTTGAACGATGGGTAACAGGGTGTGGTCTTTGATCGTCAACGGTTTCAAGCCAGCGGCTTGCGTTAAGTTCATCCAGTCAGTTGCTTCACTTGGCATAGCTTGGTCTCGGTGATGGGTGGTTCATACGCAATGGCTGGTTTGGGCGCTTGGCTCAAACTGTGGAAACAGATAGTTGTTCTCGAGGTGGATGTGTTCGATCAGGTCCTCGTTCAAGCGTGCGGTGCCTGCATACAGTGCCTGCCATGTGTTGCATGCCCCACTCGGAGGTTGATGCTGCGTGGTGAGTTCGGCCAATCTTTCCAGTTGCGCGCCATGGCTGATGTGTTCGTGACGCATCATGCCGATGGGATGAACGGCCATGGGGTGCTGACCCAATTTGAGAAGTGGGAACAAGATGGCCTCTTCTTTCGCCATGTGTTCTAGCAGTTCTTCTTGCATGGTCTCCAGCTGATCCGCTAGACCTGTGGGGACCTGAGGGTGTTCACGATGAACCGCTTCCACACGCCGTGCCATGCGAATCAGTTCGGGCAGTTGTTGACGGTGCACCTCGTGGTAGCGCGTCAAGATGTGATCGATGAGTTCGATCGATGTTGTCGTGAGTGGCGGGGACTCAGTGTGTTCGAGTGCTTGAATTTCAAGCAAGACTTGATTCGTATCTAGCCCCTTTTCTGCACAAGCGTTCGCCAAGCTCTGCTGGCCTCCGCAGCAAAAATCCAACTTTAATTTTCGAAAAATGGCCGTTGCACCAGGGATTTGAACTGCCAGATGACCCAGGGTCTGATCGGCATTGGCTCGGTTTTGAGTGGTCTGTTGTGTCATAAAAGCTCCTTAACATTCATTTTTAATGCATCTATTATCAGATAAGATTCATATTAAATGAATGTTTTGGGTAAAAGTTTAGGTTTGTTTGATCTAACTGGGGGTCATGGCGTCAGACAGTGGAGGTGCTGGGCGTACACATCGGGTTGGTAAAGCATGGTTGTTTGATCAATGGCAAACCGAGATCAACGATGTCCCGTTAGCCTTGTGCACAAGATGCCTATTTCAACTGATTACCCGTTATATAACTCTGAAGGGAGTGGACGCATGAACCGTCACGTCGATCACCAAATTTTGTTAGATGCAATTTCTGCAATGCCGATACAGCCGATCAGCGAGGATGTGCTTCGAGAAAAGTATCTCAAGCCGGGAGAGGACAACGTCGGTCAACTCTTTGACCGAGTGGCCCGCGCGTTGGCCAGCGTTGAACCGGTGGAGCTCCGTGCCGAATTTGAAGTCTTATTCCGTCGAAATCTAGAAGCAGGGGCCATTGGTGCTGGCCGGATCATGAGTGCTGCCGGTACAGGAATTCAAGCCACATTGATTAACTGTTTTGTACAGCCGGTCGGCGATTGCATCCAAGGTGTGGATGACGGCGGCTATCCCGGAATTTATGAAGCACTGCGCGAGGCGGCAGAGACCATGCGGCGTGGCGGGGGTGTGGGGTATGACTTTTCTCGCATCCGACCCCGTGGGGCTGGCGTCAAGGGAACGGCTTCAACGGCATCCGGACCGTGCAGCTACATCAATGTGTTTGACCACTCATGCGCCACTGTAGAGAGTGCGGGCGCGAGGCGCGGCGCGCAAATGGGTGTGCTGCGCATTGACCACCCTGATGTGATGGAGTTCATCACGGCCAAGCGCACGCCGGGTCGTTGGAACAACTTCAACGTGTCCGTCGCGGTCAGCGACGCCTTCATGGATGCCGTGCTGCATGACGGGCCGTGGGACTTGGTGCATGCCGCAGACCCCGGCGCAGAGTTGTGCCTCCACGGCGCACATCAGCGTGAAGATGGGATGTGGGTCTACCAGACCTTAAGAGCGACTGAGCTTTGGGACACGATCATGTGCTCGGCCTACGACTTTGCGGAGCCAGGAATCTTGTTTCTGGATCAGATCAACCGAGATAACAACCTGCGAGCGATTGAGTCCATCAGCGCCACCAATCCTTGTGGTGAGCAACCGTTGCCGCCCTACGGGTGTTGCGACCTCGGCCCCGTCATCCTTCCGCGGTTTGTCCGACGTCCATTCGGACACGGCGGCGAAGCAGAATTTGACTTTGAAGCTTTTGCAAACAGCGTGGCCTTGCAAGTGCGGGCTTTGGACAATGTCTTGGACCTGACCCACTGGCCCTTGCCGCAACAACAGCAAGAGGCGCAGGACAAGCGCCGCATCGGCGTGGGTTTCACTGGCTTGGGTGATGCGTTGGTGATGTTGGGCTTGCGCTACAACGCCGAGGAAGGGCGTGACATGGCGCGACGTATCGCTGAGTGCATGCGCGATGCGGCCTACATCGCGTCTGTGGCCTTGGCGCGCGAGAAGGGTGCCTTCGCCTTGTTTGATGCGCCAACTTATTTGGCCAAAGGGACATTTGCGAGTCGATTGCCCGATGCGTTGAAAGCCAGTATCCGCAAGCATGGTATTCGCAACAGCCACTTGTTGTCGATTGCCCCCACCGGCACCGTGAGTCTGGCTTTCGCCGACAACGCATCGAATGGGATTGAGCCAGCGTTTTCATGGATGTACACACGGAAAAAACGTGAAGCCGATGGCTCGCGCACGGAGTACGAGGTGCAGGATCATGCTTGGCGCTTGTACCGTGCGCTGGGCGGTGATACGGATAACTTACCGGCACAGTTCGTCGGTGCGCTGGAGATGACTGCCCATGAACACATCGCCATGATGGAAGCGGTTCAACCTTTTGTAGACACCGCGATTTCTAAGACGGTGAATGTGCCGGCCAACTACCTCTATGAAGATTTCAAGGACTTGTATCTGCAAGCTTGGCGCGCTGGGCTCAAAGGATTAGCCACGTATCGACCCAATGCCATCTTAGGTTCTGTGCTTGAACTCACGCCAGCGCCAGAAGCTAGCAAGCCCGTTGCATCTGTTGATGCCCTGGGCGCCGATCCGATGCGCACCGTGATCGAAAGCCGTCCCAAAGGGGCGTTGAGTGCGGTGGCTGAGAAGATCGAGTATTGGACCCATGAGGGGCACAAGACGCTGTATCTCATCGTGTCCTTTCTACCGGTCAAGCGGGCAGATGGCCATGGCACGGTGGACCGAGCGATTGAGTTTTTTATGCCTGTGGGCCAGAGCGGTGAATCGCAACAGTGGATCACAGCAAGCATGCGCCTTTTGTCTCTTGCCGCACGTGGTGGTTTTCTAGAGCGCGCGTTGAGTGACATGTGCAAGGTGGCATGGGACAGAGGGCCGGTACGTCATGGGCACAAAACGCGTGAAGATGGCGCCCGTATTCCGCTTTGGCACGACTCTGAAGTGGCCGCCATTGCCTTCGCCGTACAGAACATCTTGGCGCTGAGAGTGTCCCACCCTGAAATGTCCACGTTGCCTGCGGCACTGGGCGAAGTTGGGGCGACCTCGTCGACCGTGTTTGCGTCAGAGGCACCCCAAACCGTCATGAAAGGTAAAAAGTGTTCCGATTGTGGTGCGCACGCAGTGATTCGAAAGGATGGCTGTGACTATTGCACGCAGTGTGGCTACTTGGGTTCGTGTGGTTAAAAACGGGTCACAGCATAAAATTCATAAAGAATGAATATTTGAGGGTCATCCTCAAGAACTAGGACTATTGAACGATGCGACTTACCCACTGGACCGACTACAGTCTTCGTGTACTGATGTTCTGCGCGCAAAGCGAATCACGGCAAACCGTTGCAACCATTCAGGAGATCGCCGATCAACATGACATATCTAAAAGTCATCTGACAAAAATTGTGATGACGCTTGCTGCGGATGGCTATTTAATAACCAGTCGTGGGCGAGGGGGTGGCCTGCGGTTGGGGCGACCAGCTTCAGAGATCGTGATCGGCGAGGTTGTTCGAAAAACGGAAAGTGATTTTTCGATTGTTGAGTGCTTTCAAGATGGGGTAAGTCACTGCGCGTTGATGCCCAGTTGTCGTTTGAAAAATGTTCTCGCAGAAGCGTTGAAAGTTTTTTTTGAAAAATTGGATGGCGTGACGCTGGCAGATTTGATGGTCGATGCACAGGATCCACAAGCGGTGATTCGCACCGTGGGATTTTCTTTAGATAAAAAAAAAGGCGCTTCGGTTAAAGCTGGATGAAGAACACTGCATCTCTTTCTACCAAACTCGTGCGCATAGGCACGGGCTTGTTGGTGGTCGCTTTGATTTCCATCGGGCTCACGCTGTGGGTGACTTGGAAGCTAGGCGGAGGCGCAGCAGCGCTGAACGAAGCAGGGCGCATGCGCATGCAAACTTGGCGGCTGACCAGTGCTGTGCAAGCTCAATTGCCAGAACAAGAGATTCAGTTACTTACCGGTGAATTTGACCAAAGCATGGCGGTGCTCAAAAACGGTGATGCCACTCGGCCGTTGTTTGTTCCGTGGGATAGCGTTGTGCATGCGCGTTACGCAGAAGTAGCGCATCTGTGGTCCGATCAAAAGATGCGCTTTACCGTGCATCCGCCCTTGGAGCACCAACGCTTGGTCGAACATTCTGTCAATTTTTTGAATGCGATTGATCGCTTTGTGTTGTCGATCGAAAGTCAGATGTCAAGCTTGACCGCGATTTTGAATTTGTTTCAGATTGTGATGATGGCGTTGGCGATTGCTGGGGCGGTTGTCATGCTCTACACGGGTTATTTGTACGTCATCAACCCTTTGAGCCATTTGCGTGATGGCTTGCGAAAGCTTGAATCTGCACAATTTTCAGTGCGACTGGATGTGGTTTCCAACGACGAATTTGGACAAGTCACCTCTGGCTTTAACCGCATGGCTGCCACTTTGCAATCCTTGTATGGCAACCTCGAAGCCCAAGTGATCGCCAAAACCCAACGCATCGCGGCGCAGAAAGAACGGCTGGAAGGGCTGTATGGGGTCAGTGCTTTTCTTGCACAAACCAACGACCTCAGTGAATTAACACAAGGCTTTGCGCAGCGCGTGCGACGATTGATGAAGGCGGATGCGATTGCTCTGCGCTGGTCAGATGAAGATGCTTCTAAATTTTTACTCTTAGCTTCTGATCAATTCCCTCAGGTTATGCAAGAGGAAGAGAAATGTTTGAGGGCCGGTGCCTGTGCCTGTGGCAATCCAAAACTAGACGCCCGTACCCGGGTGATCCCGATCACCAACAGTGACATCGCACCCTTTCAACACTGCGCCCGCATCGGTTATGAAAGTTTGATCTCTGTGCCTGTGCGCATGCACCACAAGGTGTTGGGTGAAATCAATTTGTTCTATAAAAGCCAGGTCAGTTTGGCGGCAGAGGAGTTCGAGCTGATGGACACGCTGGCCAGTCACTTGGCCACGGCTGTCGAAGGGATGCGCGCGGTGGCCTTGGACCGCGAAGCCGCGATTGCAGGCGAGCGGTCATTGCTGGCAAGGGAGTTGCATGACTCGATTGCACAGTCCTTGGCATTTTTGAAGATTCAGGTTCAATTGCTCCGTTCCGCTATTACGAAAAACAACAGTGACAAAACAGATTTTGCGTTGAACGAACTCGACAGTGGCTTAAAGGAAAGCATTGCGGATGTGCGGGAGTTGCTCTTGCATTTCCGCACGCGTACCCAAGCCGATGACATCGACCGCGCCGTTCAGGAGACCTTGCAAAAATTCCATCACCAAACCGGTCTTCAGGTGAGCCGTACGGTGTCTGGAGACGGGCTACCACTGCCACAAGATGTACAGATTCATGTGTTGCATGTGTTGCAAGAAGCCTTGTCGAACGTCCGTAAGCATGCCAACGCTCAAGCCGTTGTGATTGAAATTCACAAAGGTGATCCATGGCGGTTTGTGGTGCGAGACGATGGCGTTGGATTTGATGAACGTAACAACCGGTCTGAACTCCAGGTGGGTTTAAAAATCATGCGTGAACGTGCCGAGCAGATTGGCGCCAAAGTGGATGTTCTTTCTGAAGTCGACCAAGGCACCACCGTGACGCTGCGTGTGCCAGCCGCCAAGCCTTCAAAATTAAAAGAGGGACAGACAGCGTCGCTGTCGTGATGTTTATGTCTGAACCCATCCAACTGCTCGTGGTCGATGACCATCCTTTGTTTCGCAGAGGCTTGATCGCATTGCTGTCGCAAGATGATCGTTTTGAAATCGTCGGAGAGGCGGGTGATGTGGGCGAGGCTTTGCGGGTGCTTGCTAAGACGCAACCGGACTTGCTGTTACTTGACAACCATTTGCCAGGCGTCAAAGGGGTGGACGCCATTGCATCACTCAAATCGGATCGCCCCAACCTGCGTATTTTGATGCTCACTGTGAGTGAAGATGAGGAAGATCTGTCCAAGGCTTTGCAAAGTGGTGCCGACGGCTATTTGCTCAAAACATCTGAATCCGACCAGTTGTGTGATGCGCTTGTCAAAGTACACGAGGGACATTCGGTCATCAGCCCCTCGATGCTGAATAAATTGGTGTCAACGATGCGCCATCCGGCGAATCCAACGGCTGATGCTGTCGGGGTCATGTCTCTCAGCAAGGTCGCAGCCATTCAGGCACTCGACAAACTTTCTCCGCGCGAGAAAGATATCTTTTTGTTGATCGCAAAAAGTCTCAGTAACAAACAGATCGCCCGCGATTTAGACATCGCAGAGACCACGGTCAAGATTCATATCCAACACATTTTCAAGAAGCTGGACCTGACATCTCGCGTACAAATCGCGGTCTTCGCAGCGACGCATGGCTTGAGTTGATCTAGATCAATTTCGATACTCCTAAAGGAGGATGAGGGCTTGGCCTTCATCCTCCTTTTGCTTTGCGTGACGTGGTCTTCAGGTGGATACCCAAAACTGCACCAAACAACCACACTGCATGCACGAGTTTGGAGAGTAGTTATGACAAATGAATTGATTCAACAACGCAAAGCATGGTCGGTGCTGATTGTGAGCACGTTGGCTTTTACCGTCTGTTTCATGGTGTGGATGATGTTCGGCGTGATCGGTATCCCGATTAAAAAAATGCTGGACCTCAATGCCACCCAATTCGGCTTGTTAATGGCGATGCCTGTGCTGACCGGTTCGCTGGTGCGGGTGCCATTGGGTATCTGGACCGACCGTTATGGTGGTCGCATCGTCATGGCCTTGTTGATGTCGGCCACAGTTCCTGCGATTTGGTTGATGTCCTACGCCACGGCGTATTGGCAGTTTCTTGTGATTGGGTTGTTTGTCGGATTGGCCGGCGGTTCTTTCTCTGTGGGAACACCCTATGTGGCGCGTTGGTTTCCTAAGAAGCAGCAAGGCATGGCCATGGGTGTGTACGGCGCCGGCAACTCTGGATCGGCCGTTAACAAATTTATCGCTCCCGTGATTTTGGTGGCCTTTGGTTGGGCGATGGTGCCGCAGGTGTATGCCGCCATCATGGCTGGGACGGTGGTGGTGTTCTGGTCATTTAGCTACAGCGCACCCTCGCATCTGGTGACGAGTCGTGTGTCTTTCAGAGACCAACTCAAAGCGCTCAAAGACCCTGTTGTACTCAAGTACTGCCAGTACTACAGCATTGTGTTTGGTGGGTATGTGGCGTTGGCTTTGTGGATGGTGCAGTACTACATCGGCGAATACGGTTTAGACATTCGCGTGGCGGCGTTATTGGCTGCGTGTTTCTCTCTCCCCGGCGGTGTGCTGCGAGCGATGGGGGGTGTGCTCAGCGATAAGTATGGTGCGCACGGCGTGACTTGGTGGGTGCTCTGGGTCAGCTGGATCTGTTTGTTCTTGCTGTCGTACCCACAAACCGAATTCACCATTGCCACCGTCACAGGACCACAGACGTTCGTGCTTGGCCTGAATGTCTACATGTTCACCGCGATCATGTTCGTCCTCGGCATTGCCTTTGCCTTTGGCAAGGCCAGTGTTTTCAAGTACATCGCCGATGACTATCCACACAACATTGGTGCCATCAGCGGCATCGTGGGCCTGGCCGGTGGTTTGGGTGGCTTCATCCTTCCAATTTTGTTTGGTGCGTTGGTTGATTTGACAGGCATTCGCAGCAGCGCCTTCATGTTGATGTATGGCGTGGTCTGGGTGTCACTCATCTGGATGTATTGGACGGAAGTTCGCAAAACCAGCGTCATGGGTCTTCCCCATCCAGAGTCTGCGCTTCAGGCTTGAGTCTTCATTTATCAAGGATTGACATGAACACAAAACAAAACATCAACGCCGTTCAGGGCACAGATATCAGTGATTGGCGTCCCGAAGACGAGACGTTTTGGGAGAGCACCGGCAAGCGCATTGCTTACCGCAATCTTTGGATTTCGGTGCCTGCGCTCTTGTGCGGATTCGCCATCTGGGGCATGTGGGGCATCATCACGGTGCAGATGCTCAACTTGGGTTTCCCTTTCACGCAGGCTGAGCTATTCAGCCTCACGGCGATTGCAGGTTTGGCAGGTGCCACCATGCGCATTCCAGCGTCGTTCGTGATCCGTCTGTCTGGTGGCCGCAATACTATTTTCTTGACCACCGCCATGTTGTTGGCGCCTGCGTTGGGAACGGGCATGGCCTTGCAGCACCCCGAGTGGCCGTTGTGGGTCTTCCAACTCATGGCACTTTGGTCTGGCGTCGGTGGTGGCAACTTTGCCAGCTCCATGTCCAACATCGGTACCTTCTTCCCCAAACGTTTGCAGGGCACGGCACTGGGATTGAACGCCGGCTTGGGCAACTTTGGCGTGACCACCATGCAGATCGTTATTCCGTTGGTCATGACGGTGAGCTTGTTCGGCGGCTTGGGTGGTGAGCCCATGACCTTGGTGAAAGACAGTGGTTGGATCTTGGGCAAGATTGTGGCTGGCACGCCGACTTGGGTGCAAAACGCAGGGTTTGCTTGGGTCTTGACATTGGTTCCGTTGTCGGTGGCTTGCTATTTCGGCATGAACAACCTGACCACGGTGTCGCCCAACATCGGTGGCACCATTCCTGCCTTCTTAAAAATCATCTGGCTCTACACCTTGTCGTTTGTCCCCGCTGGTGTCGGTCTGTATTTGTACCTGCCTGCCCCTAGTGGTTTGGGCATCCTCAACATGTGGCTGGCGATGCCGCTCATCATCGCGAGCACGTTGATGGTGATGAAGCTCACGGCCTTTGGCACGATGAAGGACAACATCGCTGCACAGTTTGCTATTTTTAAGAACAAACACACGTGGTCTATGACGGTGCTCTACATCGTGACCTTTGGTAGTTTCATTGGGTTCTCGATGGCATTGCCTCTTTCGATCACCGTGATTTTCGGCATCAGCCATGTGCCTGATGCCAGCGGCGTGCTGCAGCACACCCTGAAAAACCCCAACGCCCCTTCCGCGCTGACGTATGCCTGGATTGGCCCTTTTGTAGGCGCCTTGGTCAGACCTATTGGTGGCTGGTTGTCAGACAAAACGGGTGGTTCCATCGTCACGCAGATCATCTCGGCCGTGATGGTGGTGGCCTCTGCCAGCGTGGGCTATGTGATGTGGTTGGCCTACCAGTCGGCATCGCCTGAGCAGTACTTTCTGACCTTTATGTTGTTGTTCGTGTTGCTGTTCACGGCCAGTGGCATTGGTAACGGCTCGACGTTTCGCACCATCGCTGTGATCTTTGACCGCCAACAAGCCGGCCCTGTGCTGGGCTGGACATCGGCCATCGCTGCCTATGGCGCCTTCATCGCGCCGGTGGTGATTGGTCAGCAGATCAAAGCGGGCACGCCTGAAGTCGCGATGTACGGCTTCGCTATTTTTTATGCGCTGTGCCTTGTCCTGAATTGGTGGTTCTACCTGCGTGCAGGTGCCGAAATTCGTAACCCTTGAAGCTGTTTGAAAAGGGGTCGCTCATGACCCCGATGAATTGGAGAAACCTATGAGTCATTTTCTAGATCGATTGAATTATTTTTCAAACCCCAAGGAAGCTTTTTCTGGTGGCCACGGCGTGACCACTGGCGAAGACCGTACATGGGAGGACGCCTACCGTGACCGTTGGGCGCACGACAAAATCGTGCGTAGCACCCACGGTGTGAACTGCACCGGTTCGTGTTCGTGGAAGATTTATGTCAAGGGCGGCATCGTCACTTGGGAAACCCAACAGACCGATTACCCACGCACACGCCCAGACCTACCCAACCACGAGCCTCGCGGTTGCGCCCGAGGCGCATCGTATTCTTGGTATTTGTACAGCGCTAACCGCGTCAAGTACCCCATGATCCGTGCCCGCTTGCTCAAGCATTGGCGTGCCGCTTTGGCCGTGGCTAAGAGCCCAGTTGATGCGTGGACCAGCATTGTTGAAAACCCCAGCGCTCGCCTTGAATGGCAAGAGCAGCGTGGCTTGGGCGGCTTTGTGCGCAGCACGTGGGAAGAGATCAACCAGATCATCGCGAGCGCCAACGTCTACACCATCAAACAATATGGCGCGGACCGCATCATCGGTTTTTCACCGATCCCAGCCATGTCCATGATCAGCTATGCCGCAGGTAGCCGTTACCTGTCGTTGATCGGTGGCGTTTGCATGAGCTTTTATGATTGGTATTGCGATTTGCCTCCCTCCAGCCCCCAAGTTTGGGGCGAGCAAACCGACGTGCCTGAATCGGCAGATTGGTACAACTCCACCTTCATCATTGCTTGGGGCTCCAACGTGCCGCAAACGCGCACGCCCGATGCTCACTTCTTCACCGAGGTGCGCTACAAAGGTGCCAAGACTGTCGCTATTACTCCCGACTATGCCGAGATCAGCAAATTGGCCGATCTGTGGATGCATCCCAAGCAAGGCACCGACGCTGCCATCGCCATGGCGATGGGCCACGTGATTCTCAAAGAGTTCTACTTTGACAAGCGCAGTGCTTATTTTGACGACTACGTGCGTCGCTACACCGACATGCCCAACCTGGTGCAACTCGAAGAGCGCACGCTGCCAGATGGTCGCAAGGTCACGGTGCCAGGCCGCTATTTGCGGGCCAGTGATTTCAATGGAAAACTCGGACAAGACAACAACCCCGAGTGGAAAACGGTCGCACTCGATCAGGCCGACCGTGTGGTTTTGCCGAACGGCTCCATCGGTTTCCGCTGGGGCGCCGAAGGCCGCAGTGATGCAGGTAAATGGAACCTCGAGGACAAAGAGGCGCGCGGTGGCAATGAAGTCAAGCTCAAACTGAGCTTGATGGAAGGTGAGGGCGCTGACTACGAAGTGGGCGAGGTCGCTTTCCCGTATTTCGGCGGCATCGATACCCCCAACTTCAGCGCCAACAAACAAGCCAGCGCGGTAGACGATGTGCTGGTACGCAAGGTGCCCGTGCGTCGCATCAAACTGGGCAAGGCCGGTGAAGAGCGCTATGCCTTGGTCGCCACGGTGTTCGACTTAACGGCGGCCAACTACGGCGTCGGTCGTGGTCTGCCTGGCGAAGATGCAGCTGCCAGCTACGACGACGATACCCCTTACACACCTGCATGGCAGGAAAAAATCACAGGCGTGAAACGCGATCAAGTGATCGCTGTCGCACGCCAGTTTGCCGACAACGCGGACAAGACACGCGGCAAGTCCATGGTCATCATCGGCGCGGCCATGAACCATTGGTACCACAGTGACATGAACTACCGCGGCATCATCAACATGCTGATGATGTGCGGCTGTATCGGTCAAAGTGGTGGCGGTTGGGCGCACTACGTGGGTCAGGAAAAATTGCGTCCACAAACTGGCTGGACCGCTTTGGCGTTCGCCTTGGATTGGGTGCGTCCACCCCGCCAGATGAACAGCACCAGCTTCTTCTACGCGCACACCGACCAGTGGCGTTATGAACGACTTGGCGTGGAGGAGATTTTGTCGCCCTTGGCAGACAAGACCAAGTTCGGCGGCAGCATGATCGACTACAACGTGCGTGCTGAACGCATGGGCTGGTTGCCAAGTGCACCGCAACTGCAAACCAACCCGATGCAGGTGGTCAAGGATGCCCAAGCCCAAGGCATGGATCCCAAAGAGTACGCAGTCAAATCGCTCAAAGACGGCAGTCTCAAGATGAGCTGCGAAGATCCAGACCACCCCTTGAACTGGCCGCGCAACATGTTTGTGTGGCGCTCCAATATTTTGGGTTCGTCTGGCAAAGGCCATGAGTATTTCCTCAAGCATCTGCTCGGTACCTCACACGGTGTGCAGGGCAAAGACTTGGGCGCTGAAGAGGCCAAACCCACCGAAGTGACTTGGCACGACAAAGCGCCTGAAGGCAAACTCGACTTGCTGGTCACGTTGGACTTTCGCATGAGCACCACCTGTTTGTATTCAGACATCGTGTTGCCCACCGCCACGTGGTACGAAAAGAACGACCTCAACACCAGCGACATGCACCCCTTCATCCACCCCTTGTCGACAGCGGTGGATCCAGCGTGGCAGAGCAAGAGCGATTGGGAGATCTACAAAGGGTTTGCCAAATCTTTCAGCGACGTGTGCGTCGGTCATTTGGGTGTCGAAAAAGAGCTGCTGCTTACCCCCCTCATGCACGACACGCCTGCCGAATTGGCGCAAGCGTTTGATGTGCAAGAGTGGAGCAAGGGCGATTGCGATCTGATCCCCGGCGTGACGGCGCCACAGATCAATGTCGTCGAACGCGACTACCCCAACACCTACAAGCGCTTCACCGCATTGGGGCCACTGCTGGAGAAGCATGGCAACGGTGGCAAGGGCATTGGTTGGAACACGGACGACGAAGTGCATCAGCTGGGTGAACTCAATGGCAAGGTTCGCGCCGCTGGCGTGACACAAGGTATGCCAAAGATCGAAACCGACATCGATGCCTGTGAGGTGGTGTTGCAACTCGCGCCTGAGACCAATGGCCATGTCGCCGTGAAGGCTTGGGAGGCGTTGGGCAAGATCACAGGGCGTGACCACACGCATTTGGCCTTGCACCGCGAGGACGAAAAAATTCGTTTCCGCGACATCCAAGCGCAGCCACGCAAGATCATCAGCTCGCCGACTTGGTCGGGACTTGAGAGCGAAAAGGTGTCGTACAACGCGGGTTATACCAACGTGCACGAATACATCCCATGGCGCACGCTGACGGGTCGTCAACAGTTCTATCTGGACCATCCATGGATGTTGGCCTTTGGTGAAGGCATGACCACCTACCGTCCACCGGTGGACTTGAAAACCGTGGACGAGATGCTCAATCGTCGTCCCAACGGCAACAAGGAAATCTCACTCAACTTCATCACACCGCACCAGAAGTGGGGCATCCACAGCACGTACAGCGACAACCTGCACATGCTGACGCTGAACCGCGGTGGTCCTGTGATTTGGCTGAGTGAAGATGATGCGAAGAGCGCAGGCATCGTCGACAACGACTGGGTGGAATTGTTCAACAGCAACGGTGCGATTGCGGCCCGTGCTGTGGTGAGTCAACGTGTCAATCGTGGCATGGTGATGATGTACCACGCTCAGGAAAAAACGATCAACACCCCGGGCTCGGAAATCACCGGCATCCGGGGCGGTATTCACAACTCAGTGACGCGCATCGTGACCAAGCCAACCCACATGATTGGTGGCTACGCCCAGTTCAGTTACGGCTTCAACTACTACGGAACCATTGGCACCAACCGCGACGAATTTGTCGTGGTTCGCAAGATGCTCAAGGTTGATTGGTTAGATGACGAAGCGCCTGCAACGGTTCAGGCTTGAAGGAGATACATATGAAAATACGCGCACAAATTGCCATGGTCCTGAACCTGGACAAATGCATCGGTTGCCACACCTGTTCGGTCACGTGTAAAAACGTGTGGACCAGCCGTCCCGGCGTGGAATACGCTTGGTTCAACAACGTCGAGACCAAGCCCGGCATTGGCTACCCCAAAGAGTGGGAAAACCAAGACAAATGGAATGGTGGCTGGACCCGTAAGGCCGATGGTTCGATCGAACCCAAGCAGGGTGGCAAGTGGAAGCTGTTGATGCGCATTTTTGCGAATCCCAACATGCCTCAGATCGACGACTACTACGAACCGTTCACTTATGACTACGAGCACCTGCAAAGTGCACCCGAGTCCAGGGCCACCCCCACGGCACGTCCACGCAGCTTGATCACAGGTCAACGCATGCAGAAGATCGAATGGGGTCCTAACTGGGAAGAGATTCTGGGCGGCGAGTTCAGCAAGCGTAGCAAAGACGCCAACCTCGCCAACTTCGACCAAGTCCAAAAAGAGATGGTCGGCCAGTTTGAAAACACTTTCATGATGTATTTGCCACGCCTGTGCGAACACTGCTTGAACCCGACCTGTGTGGCCTCGTGCCCGTCAGGATCGATCTACAAGCGTGAAGACGACGGCATCGTTTTGATCGACCAAGACAAGTGTCGCGGTTGGCGCATGTGCGTGAGCGGCTGCCCTTACAAGAAGATTTATTACAACTGGCAAAGTGGCAAAGCAGAGAAGTGCATCTTCTGCTTTCCACGCATCGAAGCGGGTCAACCCACGGTGTGTTCAGAGACTTGCGTGGGTCGTATCCGCTACCTCGGTGTGGTGCTGTATGACGCAGACCGCATCGCTGAAGCCGCGAGCACCGAGAACGAAAAGGACTTGTACCAAGCCCAGCTCGACATCTTCCTCAACCCGCATGATCCCAAGGTGATTGCGCAAGCCCGCTTAGACGGCATCCCCGAGTCTTGGCTCGAAGGTGCGCGCAACAGCCCGGTCTACAAAATGGCGATTGATTGGAAAGTCGCGTTGCCACTGCACCCCGAATATCGGACGCTCCCGATGGTGTGGTACGTGCCACCGTTGTCACCCATCACGGCGGCGGCCAATGCCGGCCATGTCGGCATGAACGGCGAGTTGCCTGATGTGTCGCAAATGCGCATCCCCGTCCAGTACTTGGCAAATTTGCTGACCGCTGGCGACATTGCCCCCGTCACCCGTGCCCTCGAACGCATGTTGGCCATGCGCGCCTACCAGCGCGGCAAACATGTGGATGGTGTCGAGAACTATGCCGTGTTGGAGCAAACCGGTTTGACCGTCGCTCAAGTCGAAGAGATGTACCAAATCATGGCCATCGCGAATTACGAAGATCGCTTTGTGATCCCAAGCTCGCACCGTGAATATGCAGAAAACGCCTTTGATGTGCGTGGTGGCTGCGGCTT
>CAIODK010000043.1 GCA_903856995.1 uncultured Burkholderiales bacterium | reverse complement strand
CGATGGCTCAAAGATCGCGCTAGCCGCGCTGATAGCGTTGTGTAAAAAACAAGGAGTGAAATGGATTGATTGCCAACAAAATACGGCGCATTTGGCTAGCCTTGGCGCCGCCCCCATGAGTAGAACTGATTTTCTAAGCCTCGTCGACGATGCCAAGGCCCTTTCCCCCTTAGATTGGAGTTTTACGCCTCTATACTGGAAACAGATTTTGTCGTCGCCCTGAGTTTCCATGACTGACCTCAAAGACCTTCCACTTCAAACGCTGCAGTTTTACGCGACTGCTTCCTATGACTGTAGCTATTTGCCAGCGCGTCAAGCTCGCTCACAGGTTGCGACACCAAGCCATTTAATCAACAACACGACTTACTCGGAATTGGTGGCTACTGGATTTAGGCGCAGTGGCATGTTCACTTACCGCCCCAACTGCGATGGCTGCCAAGCTTGTATTGCATTGCGCGTCCAGGTTCATTCCTTCAAGCCCGACAGAAGCCAGCGTCGCGCATGGGCTCAGCACAGTCACCTAGTGACGCGAGTTCTTAACCTTGGATTTTCGCCGGAGCATTACGCGCTTTATCTGCGGTACCAAAACAGCCGCCATCCTGGTGGAGGCATGGATGAGGACAGTGTCGGGCAATATACCCAGTTCCTACTTCAAAGCCGAGTGAACTCTCGACTCGTAGAGTTTCGAGAACCCAGCGACACTGAAGGCCAAGGGGCGCTGAAAGTGGTATCTATATTGGATGTTTTAAACAACGGCCTTTCTGCGGTTTACACATTTTTTGAGCCCGATGACAAAGCCAGTTATGGAACATACAACGTCCTATGGCAAATTGACCAAGCACAAAGCTTGGGCTTGTCGCATTTGTACCTTGGCTATTGGATTGAGCAAAGCCAAAAAATGAATTACAAGAAAAAATTTCAACCTTTAGAACTGCTACAAAATGGTGTGTGGACAGCGTTATCAACGATAAAAAAATGATCCTTCGTTTAGATGCAGACGCAACAAGTTCATAGAATTTCACAGCGTACTGCTCGATAATACGGTTTACGCAAAGCAACCATGACAAAAAAAGATTCAGACCGCTCTTCTACCCCGTCGGTGCAAGTCATCGAACGTATGTTTACGATTATTGATGTGCTGGCATCGCGAGAAGAAGCCATGACACTCAAAGAAATTAGCGAAAAGGCAGACCTACATCCCTCGACCGCCCACCGCATTCTTAACGACTTGGTGTTAGGCCGCTTTGCGGATCGGCCGCAACCAGGCGTTTACCGCTTAGGGATGCGTCTCTTGGAACTGGGGAATTTAGTTAAGGGGCGACTCAATGTTCGCGATGCAGCCATGTTACCTATGCGTGAGTTGCACAAACTCACCCAACAGCCAGTCAATCTGAGCATGCGTCAAGGTGATGAAATCATTTATGTTGAACGCGCTTACAGCGAACGCTCCGGAATGCAAGTGGTTCGCGCCATTGGGGGTCGTGCCCCATTGCACCTCACATCGGTAGGAAAGCTGTTCCTGGCGGCTGATGACCCGGACCGCATTCGGGCCTACGCGCAGCGCACGGGACTCAAGGGACACACCAAGAACAGTATTACCCAGCTCGAAGCTTTGGAGCGCGAGTTGTCCAGGGTTCTGAT